>JAZLJV010000067.1:0-7130 GCA_045618025.1 Clostridia bacterium | reverse complement strand
GTCAGTTCGTGCGATGGTAACAAATCACAACAAGCAAGTGACGAAACCAAGGCAACCAATAATACAAAAAATAAAACTTTAATATACTTTTTCATTTGGATACACTCCCGACATTTATTTTAGCACAACAAACTGCAAAAGACAAACGTATTGTGTCAATTAACAATATATTATTTATTTTTTTGCAAACGGTTTATGTTGGCTATTTGTCAAAAATATAACACCGTTGGTGTGTTGGTGCGTCAGTATGTTTGTGTTGCCGTTTTTAAGTATATTGTATTGCTAAGTGCAACGGCCGTATAATTGCAAACTAAATAAATTCAATAAACTTTTGTTTTGCTTTTTTTAAATGTTTTAATAAAAAACGCCTTCGCAGTAACTTGTCAAACTAAGTGCAACAGTGTAGTCGCATATTAAATAAATCCGATGTACTACCGCTTGCTT
This sequence comes from Clostridia bacterium, assembly GCA_045618025.1. Lineage (GTDB taxonomy): Bacteria > Bacillota > Clostridia > Christensenellales > CAG-314 > Fimimonas. The sequence continues at coordinate 6,686 of JAZLJV010000067.1, read as the reverse complement.
TTTTTAGTGATGTAACTAAAAAAATTACCTTCGCATAAAAAAGCTTTAACCTTGCAAGTTAAAGCTCTTTCAAGTTTTTATTGGTTGTGGGCTGAAAAAACTCAGCCGATAAGCATTTTTACGGCAAATAGCACTGCCAAAAGTGAAAAGTTTATGGCCAAAAACAATGCAAGGTAACGTTTTACCGAACCACAGTTGTTTTTGCGGTATTCGTTAAGGGTAATAAGGCTGGCAAGTGAGGCAATAGGTGTGCCAAGTCCGCCTATGTTTACGGCCACAAGCAAACTGCTTACGTCGGTGGTAAAGTGTGAAAGTAATACCGCCGTAGGCACGTTGCTTATCACCTGACAGCACAACGTTCCTACAAGTAGCGGTTGTTTTTCCACAAGTGCGCCAAGGGTGTTTTGTACAGCATCTATGTTGGATAAATTACCGGAAAACACAAAAAATGCACTGAAAGTCAGTAGCAAACCGTAATCAACTTTTGCAAAAGCTTTTTTATCCAAAAACAGCAAACTAACGGTAACCACTGCAAGGGAAATGTACCACGGCACAACGTTAAATACAATAAGCACGCTCATAACAAACAATGCACCGTAAACTACACAGCGCCATGCTGAAGGTGTCTCCTCCATTTCGCACACAAGTTGAGTTTTTTCCTTAGGTACCACCATACAAATGGCAAAAATAAGCACAAAAGCCACCAAAAACGGCACAAACATTATGGAAAGGAACTGAGCGGTGTTCATACGGTAGTAACTGAACAAATACAGGTTTTGTGGGTTGCCGAAAGGCGTAAGCATTCCGCCGAGGTTTGCCGCAATGTTTTGCATAATAAAGGTAAAGGCAAATTTTTCACGGTGGTTGCAACTGTCAAGTGCTACAAAACCAAGCGGTAAAAAAGTAATAAGCGCCATATCGTTGGCCATAATCATAGAGCCAAAATACGTTACAAACACCAGTGCTAATACAATGTTGCGCAAATTGCCGAATGCAGTTACAATTTTTTTTGCAAGATAGGTAAAAAATTTGATGTTTTTGTATGCACAAACCACTGCCAAAGTGCAAAAAAGGCAGGCAAGAGTGTTCATATTAAAGTAACTCAGATACTCTTTTGTTATCGGCACAAAAAAGCACGTGATAATTGCGCCTATTATTGCAATTGTGGGCATTGCGTTGCTTTTAACAAACGTCCAAATGCGGTTCGCCAGCGTTTTTTCCATAATACTTTTCCTTGTTTAAGCTTAAAAACATTGTAACTTAGCAAAGGTTTGTCGTCAAGCGTTTTACAAAAAGTCAACCTTTGCAAAAAATTGCAAAATATTTATGACCCGTCAAATCAAAGATTTTTGTGTTTTTACCGTTTTTGCAGTTGTTAAGTCAACAACCGTCACGCCGTTTTTTGTTGACAAAAGAAGTGTAAAGTGTTAAAATGTAGTCAACACTAATACGGGGTGGGGGTGTATATGAAACAACTGTTTAACGTTACCGGCATGACTTGTTCCGCTTGTAGCAGTCACGTTGAAAAAGCCGTAAAAAAACTTTACGGCGTGCAAAACGTAAGTGTAAACCTACTGCAAAACAGCATGCTTGTGCAGTTTGACGAAACCACGGTAACGCAAGCTCAAATAATATCTGCCGTACAAAACGCAGGTTATGGCGCCAGTGTTTTTGCTGAAAATACCGCAAACAGCAATAATACAACGCAAAAATTGCTCAGGAGAGTTGTGCTTTCGGCAGTGTTTGCCCTTTTGGTTATGTATGTTTCAATGGGTGAAATGCTTGGTTTGCCACTTCCTTCGTTTTTGCAAGCATCAAAAAATTTATTTGCAAAAGCAGTAACCGAGCTTGTACTGTGTGCGCCTGTATGGGTACTTAACCGCAATTATTTTATTAACGGGTTCAAAAAGTTGGTAAAGGGTTCGCCCAATATGGATTCGCTGATAGCGGTGGGTAGCAGTGCAAGTGCGCTGTACAGTTTGTACGTAACGTTTGCTGTTTTGGTTTGTGTTTTGCGTGGTCAACAACCAACGGCATACCGGCAGGAACTCTATTACGAGTCATCCGCAACCATTCTTACTTTGGTAACGCTTGGCAAGTATTTTGAAAGTAAATCCAAGGCAAAAACAGGCTTTGCATTGCAAAAACTAAAAAATCTTTCGCCAAAAACGGCAATTATTGTTGAAAACGGCGAAGAAAAACTTACCGACAGTCAATTTGTTGAGGTGGGTAACACTATTGTTGTCAAAAACGGCACCGTTCTTTGTGCGGACGGCATAGTGCAAAGCGGTAGTTGTTTTGTAGACGAAAGTGCCGTTACCGGTGAAAGTATGCCGGTGGAAAAACAGCTTGGTGATGTTGTAAACAGTGGTACAACATGTGTGGGTGGTTACTGTCGGGTAAAAGTTACTGCATGCGGAAATCAAAGCGTACTTTCCCAGATAATTGCACTTGTAGAGCAGGCCGGAGCCGACAAAGCACCTATTGCACGCCTTGCAGATAAAATAAGCGGTGTTTTTGTGCCTGTTGTTATGGCTATTTCTTTAGTCACGTTTATTGTGTGGCTTGCTTTGGGCAAAAGTGTGGGAACGGCGGTAACGTTTGCCGTAAGTGTGCTGGTAGTAAGTTGTCCGTGTGCGCTGGGTTTGGCGACACCTGTAGCAATTACCGTTGCCACTGGCAAAACGGCGGAAAACGGCATTTTGGTAAGCGGTGGCGAAACGTTGGAAAACCTTGCTAAAGTAAATTACGTTGTTTTTGACAAAACCGGCACAATAACGGAGGGCAAACCTGAAGTAAAAAAAGTGACAAATATCAGCCAAAACGACAATTTTTTGGCAATTGTTGCGGGCGTTGAGAAACTAAGCGAACATCCGCTTGGCAAAGCCGTTGTGCAGTATGCCGAGCGTAAAAATATTTCCGTTTTTACACCTTTACAATTTACAACACTTGTCGGAAAGGGTGTTACTGCAAACGTTGACGGCATAACGGTGGCAATTGGTAACAAAGCGCTTATGCAACAGGTTGGCGTATTGGAAAATGCCTTTGCGGAATATCTGCAACAGTATACCGACAATGCACTGACACCGCTTCTTGTTGCATTTAACGGCAAATTTGCAGGTATTGTGGGTGTTGGCGATGCAGTTCGCACTTCGTCAAAAAATGCAGTAAATTTGCTGAAAAATATGGGCGTGCAAACGGCAATGCTTACCGGAGATAACTACAACTCGGCAACTAACGTCGCAAACGCAGTAGGCATAACAAACGTTTTTGCCGAAGTATTGCCCGGTGACAAGGAAAACGTGGTGCAAAACCTTCAGAAACAAGGTTTTTGTGTGGCTATGGTGGGTGATGGCATAAACGATGCGCCCGCACTAACCCGTGCCGATGTCGGTATTGCCGTTGCGGGCGGAACGGACATTGCGGTGGATAGCAGTAGTGTTGTACTGCTGAAAAATGACCTTGTAGACGTGGCAACAGCACTAAAAATGGGTCGCAAAACGCTAAAAAACATAAAGGGCAATTTGTTTTGGGCGTTTTTTTACAACGCAGTAGGCGTGCCTGTTTCTGCGGGAGTTTTGCAAAATGTAGGAGTAAAACTAAGCCCTACGCTGTGCGCTTTGGCTATGAGCCTGAGCAGTCTGTTTGTTGTTACCAATGCATTAAGATTGCGGTTTGTAAGGCCGTGCACAGGCTGTAAAGCAACGACAGAAAACATGCAAAACAGCTATACGTGTGCGCTAAAAGAAAGTGACGTGTGTGAAAATACATTTACTGACAATACAAAAAAACCGGCAGAAACATTACCGGAAAACGCCGGAAAGGAGTACAATATGAAATTAACGCTTAAAATTGAAGGAATGATGTGCCAACGTTGCGTGGCGCATGTAACCAAAGCTTTAACCGCAGTAAGCGGTGTTGAAAGCGTAGACGTAAGTCTGGAAAATGCATGCGCTGTAGTAATTGGTGCCAAACTTGATAAACAAGCGCTTGTCAATGCCGTTACGCAGGCAGATTATACCGTTACGGAGGTGCTGTAATGCAAGCGGACAGAGAAAAAATAGTGCGTCTTCTAAAAACGGCACGTGGACAAATTGACGGCATTCTTAAAATGGTGGAGGAAAACCGCTACTGCATTGATATTTCCAACCAGATAACGGCAAGCAGAGCGGTGCTTTCCAAAGCCAATATAGAAGTGCTTTCCGCACATCTCAAAAACTGTGTTGCAACCTCTTTTGAAAACGGCGACAGTCAACAAAAATTACAGGAAATATCTGCGGTATTGGAAAAACTTTTATAAGACGTTTTGTCAATATGTATAGTGTTTTTATGTCTGTTTAATAATCCCGTACGTGTGCATTGTTTTTGTATTAAACACGTACGTTACGCTAATAATCACGGCAATTTTTTCGGTTTTAGTCGTACTTTTGATTATTACAAACAAAATTTGGTCAATACGTATGATGTTTAACGTACTTTTGTCAACACGTGTGCTGTTTTTAGCCTTTACGACTGTAAAGCATTTTGCAATACGTATTTGCATTTTGCAGTGGTGTTGTAACACGTAGCAAAAATTTGTAGTTATTGGTTGGCGTTGCTGTTTTTTTGTATGTAGTTATTGTTTTTAACGCAAAGACATATATTATTTTATGAAATCTTTCAGTGAAGAAGTAGCAAAAATGCTTGGCGTTGATTTTGTCTCACTTACCGGTAAGGGTTGTTACACGGTGTACGGAGGCAAATGGGTTGTTGTGGAAGGTCACAGTGGTTTGCACAGCCTCGGTGATGAGTGCATTTGTTTTGACCTTTCCGGCGGAACAGTAGCAATAAATGGCAAAAATCTTATTCTCAAGTGCCTTTCACAAGGTTTTGCAGTTGTTGAAGGCAATGTATTTTCGGTGTGTCAACAATGAAGGGCGGTTTTGTTACGGTTGTATTTGAGGGCTTAAACGTGCAAAGCTCTCTCAGTCAGCTTTCACAGCGTGGCATTTGTCTTTTTAAGGTACAAAAAGTCGGCAAAACTTGTCGTATTACCGTAAAAAACTCCGATAGGCGCAATGTTGTTGATTTTCTTACAAATAAGTGCTATAATATTGTATCTGTTAATGAGCACGGCCTTACCGGAGCAATTTGTTACGTAAAAAAGCACGCCTTATTGCTGTGCGCCGTCATTGTTTGCATAGCCTGTGCATTAGCTCTTAAAAACGTTTGTTTCGGTATAGAAATTGACGGCAATGTACAAGAAAAAGTTGTTCTTGATGCACTGGCGGAAAGCGGTATCTGTGTGGGCGCAAAACTGCCGGAAAACTGCAACAAGCTGGCAAGTTTATTGGTGAGCAAAATTGGTGCTTCTTATGTTTCCGTACAAAAAAACGGCAACAAACTGTACGTTTCTGCGGAAAAATCTCAGCTAACACAAAAAGTAGATTTAACTGCCGTGCGTAATATTGTTGCCACTTGTGACGGCATTGTTACCGCCATTTTGACGGAGCAAGGCACGCCAAACGTCCAAAAGGGTGATTACGTAAAAAAGGGAGATGTGCTTATTTACGGCAAACGCACCTTTAGTGACGGCACATTTGTCGGCGTTATGGCGGTGGGCAAAGTGGTTGTGCAGGCGGAAAGCCGTGCCTCGGTAGTTTTTGACGGCACAACGGAAGTTACACAAGATACCGGCAAAACGGCAAAAGTTACCTGCATAAAATTGGCAAAAGCACAAAGTACTTATACCGTTCCGTTCAAGCAGTTTCGCACTGAAGAAAAGGTAATTACGCTGTATCCGCTGGGCGTGCAGGTTGTAACGAAAGTGTTTTTTCAAACAGCCACCGTTACGCAACAAACCACATTTTCGGCGGAAGAAAACAATCTTAAAGCACGTGCGTTGCAACAAGCAATGCAAAATGCGCATTTTACCGTTAATTCCGTTGCGTATTTTATCAGCGGAAATTCCGTTACGGCAGTTGTTAGCGGTAACGTTGTTATTACAAACTAAGGGGGAGTTTTTTACGTTAATTAAAAAGATAGAAGCCGACAGTCTTGATACCCTTATAAAATTGTTTGGCCCTTATGACGAAAACATAAAAGCCGTTTGCGATGTCTTTGACGTAAACGTGGTTATGGATGGCAATCAGTACAGTCTTTCCGGAGAGGAAAGCAACGTTGAAGGGGCATTCGCCGTCCTAAAAAAACTTACCGATTCCATTTTGCGTGGCGAAACGCCTGATGTCTCACGAGTAAATTACCTTTGCGGGTTGGCAAAAGAGGACAAGCTTGACGATTTTGACGAGCTTATGAACGATGTTGTTGCCGTTACCGCCAAAGGCAAACCGATAAAAAGCAAAACCGTAGGGCAAAAAAAGTACGTAGACCTGCTTAAACGCAAAACCATTACTTTCGGTGTTGGACCTGCCGGCACGGGAAAGACGTATCTTGCAGTGGCAATGGCGGTAAATGCTTACAGAGCAAAACAGGCAGAAAAAATAATTCTTACCCGCCCGGCAGTGGAAGCCGGTGAAAAACTTGGCTTTTTGCCGGGAGATTTGCAGGAAAAAGTCAATCCGTATCTACGTCCGCTTTACGATGCTCTGCAGGAAATGCTCGGTTATGAAAACTACCAGAAAATGATGGAAAGGGGCATAATTGAAATTGCGCCGTTGGCGTATATGCGTGGTCGCACGCTTTGCAAT
>JAZLJV010000066.1:0-6365 GCA_045618025.1 Clostridia bacterium | reverse complement strand
GTAAAACGGATAAATGCAATGCGAAAATTGGTGGACATTTTTTCCACATAAGTTTTGTATTCGTCGTTTATTTGCATAAATTCGTCTACGTTTTGCGCATTTTCAAAACGTTTTTTGAACTCGGCAAGTTCGGCAAGAACTTTTTCTTTGTCGGGACGAACGTACTTGATTTGAGAAATTTTCATTTTTTACCTCCGATTTTTTTATTTTGTTGATATATTGTTTTCTATTTTTTGTACAAAAGAAGTTACGATTTCTTCGTATTTTTGATTGTTTTGCAAAAAACTACGTGCATGCCGTGCACCGCTTATAAGGTGCAGTTCGCTTGCGTTTTGTTCGGCTACGGCAAACATATCTACGCTGTGATGTGGCAAAATGTAGCGGTCCTCCTCACCGTGAATAAAACACACCGGCACACGACTGCCTTTTACGTCTTTTATAGGAGAAACGTCGCAAAAATTGTAGGCGTATAGCCGTTTTGAACGCACATTTGCAAAGTTTACTATAGGAAACCCGGGCAGGTGCGTTGTGTGTGTGCAAAGTTCGTTGTAATAATGGAACGTATCGGAAAACGGACAGTCGGCCACGACAAAATCAATATCACTGCGCAAACCCAGAACGCCCAGCACCGTTACACCGCCAAGCGATTCGCCGTGCAGTCCCACAACGGCATCTTTGCCAAATATTTCACGAACATAATCTATCACTGCGGAAAGGTCATGCTTTTCGTGCAGGCCTACGGTTGTTTCCGAGCCGGAAGACTGCCCAAAGTAACGGTGGTCGTACAGCACCACGTTGTACCCCATTTTGTAAAACATATTTGCATACTTTACCGATGTAAACCTGTTCCAACTAAAACCGTGCGCCAAAATTACCGCTTTACCGGTGCTTTCGGGGTTTTTTACCAATGTTCCGCTAAGCGTTATGCCGTCGGAAGTCTGCAATGTAAAATCTTGCTTTTGCCAGCTGTCATACGTAGAAAAATCCAGCCCTTCCTGAGCCGTTTGAAAAGTACGTGCTTCGTCAAAGGTGTGTTTTTCCGGATGGACGGCCATTTCAAGGAGCTTTTTTGATGCAACCCACGCAAAAGCCGTGTAAAGAAGCAACAACCCTCCCACAACTATTGCCAAAACGTAATACCAAGCCATATTTTACTCTCCTACATATCTACAATTTGCGCTGTTTTTTGCGAAAGTGCAAGCGAAAAAATTACTTCTGCCACTTCGGACGAAGTGTACGCTTTGGTGTTATGTTCACGACAAAAGTCGTCAATATCCTGTTGGGAAAGGTGCTTGCACATATCGGTAAGCACTATTGGCGGGCAAACACAATTGCAACAAACGTCAGGGTATTCACTTGCAAGGGAAAGCGTAAGACCTACTACGGCATGCTTACTCATAGAGTAAACACTCTCGCAGGATGCACCCTTTCTTCCCCATACCGAGGATACGTTTACAATGCTGTTTGTACCAAGTTCAAGTGCGTACTTGCCGACAAAAAATGCACCTTTTGCGTTAACATTCATTACGTTGTCAAAATCCTGCTCGGTTGTTTCCGCAACGGTTTTTTGAAGTGCAATACCGGCGTTGTTTACCAACACGTCAACGTGTTTGAACCACTTTTTTACGTAATTAAAGACACTTTGCACCTGAACTGCATTGGCAACGTTGCACTGCACAGGGTGAACATCACAGCCAAGCGCAACAAGCTTTGACGTTAAATTTTCCGCCAAGGCCTTGCTGTTGTTGTACGTAAAAATAACGGTGTAACCGCTTGTGGCAAATTTTTCCACCACGGCACTGCCTATACCACGGCTTCCGCCTGTTACAAAAACTGTTTTCATAGCATTATTATAGTACAAATAAGTGCAAATAGCAAACAAAATGCCTGTTTGATGCCAAAATGATACATTGTTTTAAGTAAAATTACGCCTTCAAAAACAGCGGTTTTTAGTTTGGAAGTTCGGCGGAAAGTTCTTCCCACAAGAACATTTGTTCTTCCAACTCAAAATTCAGTTGATTTTGTCGGTCGGCAATTTCCTGCAATTGTTTGTAATTGCCTGCCACTTCCGGCAAAGCCATTTCGTCGCACAACAAAGCAAGTTCCGTTTCTATCTCGGTAATACGTTTTTCCGTCTGTTTTATCTTGTTTTTGCGGTTGGTTTCTTCAGCACGTTGCTTTGCACTGCGATAATTGCTTGTTTTTTCCTCGGGTGGCTGTTCTGTTTTGACAGGTGCAACCAAAACACCCTTCTTTTTGTTCATAAAGTCGTCGTAATTGCCGTCGGTAAGCACAATTTTTCCGTCGTCCATCTCAGCAACATGTTCCGCCAAGGCATTTACAAAGTATCTGTCGTGCGAAACAAACAGCAACGTTCCGGTATAGTTTTTAAGTGCTGTTTCCAAGGCTTCACGGGCGGGCAAATCCAAGTGATTGGTAGGTTCGTCCAAAACCAAAAAATTGTTATCTTTTGCCATAAGCATACACAGCCCCAGCTTGGCCTTTTCACCACCGCTAAGGTTACCAACCTGCTTTACTGCATCTTCGGCGCCAAGGTTTACCAAAGCAAGCAAACTGCGCACTTCAGTTTGTGTAAGGCGCATATTGTCAAACCATAACTGATCCATAACACGCAAATCGTCATCAAGGTTGGCATTTTCCTGGTCGTAATAGCCCATACGCACGTTTTTACCGAAAATAATACTGCCCATGTCGTAAGGGTCCTGCTTGTGAATACGCTTAAGCATACTGCTTTTGCCGGCACCATTCAGGCCGAGCAGTGCCGTTTTACTGCCACGTTTAAGTTGCAGATTACCGTTTTTAAGCAAAACTCTGTCGCCGTATGCAACAGTAAGGTTCTTTAGCGTAAGCGGAAACTCACTCGGCTCGGTTGTGTAGTTAAAGCGAAAACGTGGCGGTTGCAATTCTTTATCTGGCGCATCAACAATTACCATACGTTCCAGCATTTTTTCACGTGATTTTGCCATATCGGCAGTGGAGGCACGCACTTTGTTGCGTGCAACGTAGTCCTGCAGTTTGGCAATTTCCTTCTGTTGCTTTTCGTATTCACGCCCTTGCACTTTGTCTTGCTCGGCTTTCAACAATTTGTAGGTGGTATAGTTACCCTTAAAAGAGGTGATTTTTTTGTTTTGCAAATGCCATATGCGTGTGCAGAGTTTATCCAAAAAGTATCTGTCGTGAGATACGACAATTATCGTTGATTTTTTGTCCGACAAATAGTTTTCCAGCCAATCAAGCGTTTTGTAATCCAAGTGATTGGTCGGTTCGTCCAAAACAATAAGTTCCGGTCGCTCAAGCAGTAACTTGCACAATGCGCCCTTGGTTTTTTCACCGCCGGAAAGGGTAGATACAATGCGGTCGGCAAACTGCATCATTCCCATACCGTTCAACACGGTTTTAACCTTAACTTCAGTAGAGTAGGCTTCTTTTACTTCCGCTTCCACCGTCAAACGGTGAAATTTTTCCGCAAGTTGTTTGTATTCATTACTGCTTACCGGCACTTTTGCCATTTCTTCGGCAGTTCGGTCAAGTTTTGCCAGCAATTCAGCCTGATAAGAAAACACCGACATCATTTCGTTGTACAACGTGTTTTGCGAAACAAAGTCGGAGTTTTGGCGAAGGTAGCCCATTGTCAGACCGCTTTTTTTGTAGAGGGTGCCGTCAAAAAGCTGTTTTTCACCTACAAGTACGGAGAGCAAAGTAGATTTGCCTTGTCCGTTTCCACCGACAAGGCCAATAACTTCACCCTCGTTAACTTCTACGTTAACGTTATTAAAAATTGTAGTGTCGCCGTAGCGGAATACGGCATCCTTAAGTTGTAATATCATTTGTATTTTTACGAATATAATCAGGCTGTCTGCCACAGAATAATTTGCGATTGAAAATTAAAATATACGGTACCGCAAGCAATTCCACAACAAGCAACAACCATTTTTCACGACAGTCAAACAGCTCGTAATGGAATGTAGCAGGCAACAAAACAACAGCCAAAAGACTTACCACGCCAAGGCCTGCATACATGGCAATTTTCCATTTATTAAACGGCTTGCATGCATAGAAAAGTGCACAGTAACCGCCAAACGTGTACGTAAGCGCAATAAGAGTGGAAAGTTCCTTGCCGGTAATAGCTTGTGTGCCATCCGCATTTGTAAACAGTATTTGCGCCACGTAAAGCGATACCGTCCCCACAATAAAGGTAATGGAATACGGCAAACAACGCTTGAGCACGTTGCCCAAAAAGTGCCCTTCTATTTTGCTTTCGTTTGGCTGAAGTGCCAACACAGTTGTAGAAAGCCCAATAATTACCGTTTCCAAAATAAATATCTGTATTGTTTCGTACGGGCTTGGAAGCGTTCTGCCAAAACACAAATCAAGCACGATAAGCATAATGTTTATTACAATAATGTACAGTGTCTTCATAAAGTACAACGAAGTGGAGCTTTGTATGTTGTTTACCACTCGTCTGCCTTCCGCCACCACCTTTGGCAATGCTGAAAAGTTATCTTCCAAAAGTACAAGATGGCTTACCTTGCGTGCAGCATCACTACCGCCGGCAAGAGAAATAGAGCAGTCGCTTTCCTTCATAGCCAAAATATCGTTTACGCCGTCACCCGTCATTGCAACGGTTTTGCCTTGTGCCTTCAGACATTTTACAAGCAACGCTTTTTGATCGGGCGAAACACGGCCGAAAACAGTATACTTTTGCGAAGCCTCCTGAACCTGAGTATCCGTCATACCTTCCAGACTAACGTATTTATCGGCATTTTCAATACCTACACGACATGCAATGTTGCTTACAGTTACAGGATTATCGCCGGAAATTACCTTTACATCTACACCGTTTTTGCGGAACCAACCAATTGTTTCCTCCGCATCGGGACGAAGATGGTCTTCAATAACAATAAGTGCAATAGCACGGCGCACTGCGGGCAATTTTTCATTGTTCAAAATTGTTGAAGTACTTTGCGCAAGCACCAACACACGCAGTCCCTCTTGGGCATATTTGTTTACCAAATCGTTTACACGGTCAGACGGTGCCTTCAAAACAAACTCCGGAGCTCCGAGAAAAAACGTTCCCACGCCCTTAAACGATACAGCGGAAAACTTGCGTGCCGAACTGAACGGCACCACCGCTGTAGGCACAAGTGCCGGTTTTTTTGGCGTACCGAAAAACTCCTTTAATGCTTTTGCCGTCATATTGTCCGCCTTAAGAGCGCTATTCATACTGCCGACAATTTCACGCACGGTGTAAGCAGGACTGCCGGAACGCATATCTATGTTTTCCACAACACGCATTGTGCCGTCGGTAATTGTGCCGGTTTTGTCCAAACACAAACAATCAACACGGGCAAGCATTTCTATACAGTAAAGTTCCTGCACCATCGTTTTGCTTTTTCCAAGGCGAATTACACTTACCGCAAGAGCCACAGTGGTAAGCAAAAACGGCCCGGCAGGTATCATAGAAATAATAGAACCGCTGGTTTTGTTGAGTGTCTGAATAAACACGTCTTCAGCGCCTTCATTTACAAAAAATTTGTAGTTGGTAGTCCAAAGGCCTATAGCCATAGGCACTACAAAAATCGCCACAAAAATAAGAATGATTTTTAGCGAGCGAAGCATTTCCGAACGTGGCTTCTGATATTGTTTTGCACGGCCGGTAAGCCCTGCAATGTAGTTGTATTTGCCAACTTTATCCACACGTGCGGTGCAGGCATTGCTTACAACAAAACTGCCTGCAAAAAGCGTATCGCCGGCATTTTTGGTGACGGCATCGCTTTCACCGGTAAGTACCGATTCGTTTACCTCCACAAAGCCGTCAATAACAACGCAGTCGGCACTTATTTGAGCACCGCTTTTTAGTATTACTACGTCGTCAAGCACCAATTCGCTTACGGGTATTTGCTTGGTTACGCCGTCACGAATAACCTCTGCCTGCGGTTCGGTAATAAGGTTAAGTTTATCCAACGTCTTTTTGGAACGCAACTCCTGAAAAATGGCAATAAGAGTATTTGCCACGGCAACAATCAAAAAGGTGCAGTTATCGTACTGGTTGTAGCAAGCAAGCACCACGGCAATAGCAAAATAAAGCATGTTAAAAAAGGTAAACAGGTTGCCGAAGATGATTTGAGCAACGCTTTTGCCCCGTTTAGAAGTATCAACATTTACCAATCCTTCCTCTTGGCGCCGTGCAACTTGCAAACTTGTAAGACCGTTTTGCACATCGCTTGAAAACCGTTGAGCATCTTTCAAATCAATCGGAGAGTTGGCATTGTTTTGCTGTATTGTTGTTTTGTTATTTGATTGTTTTTTCATTTTTCAAAAAAATTCAGTCCAATTTTGTAAGC
>JAZLJV010000065.1:0-4080 GCA_045618025.1 Clostridia bacterium | reverse complement strand
CGAGCTTGCCGACCTTATGACTCAAAAGGGAAAGGAAATTGAAGGCTCTGTTACTCGTCTTGCGGCTAAAGCTCGTGCGGCGGGCATTCACCTTGTATTTGCTACTCAAAGTCCACGTAAAGAGGTTGTTACAGGCCTTATCAAAGGCAATATGCCCGTTCGTATGGCGCTAAAAACCGCATCTCAGGTAGAAAGCAAAATAATAATGGACTATGCCGGTGCGGAAAAATTGCTTGGTAAAGGCGATATGTTGTACCGTCAACCGGGAGAATCCAACTACAAGCGTATTCAAGGCGCATTTGTCTCCAACGACGAGATATACGAAATTGTAAATTACATCAGAGAACATAACACCGCTTACTACGATGAAATAGCCGAAAAGAAAATTATGGTTTCACGTGCAGTGGCGGAAAACGAAAAAATAGAACAAAAATTAACGGAAAACGGTGGATCCGACGAAGATAACACTGTTGACCCGTATTGCAGAAAGGCGCTTCGCCATTGGTTGGAAAAGAACCACGGTAATGCATCAATTTCCTCCATACAACGTGCGCTTAATATTGGCTTTAACCGTGCAGGTCGCATTATGGAAACGGTTCAGGCACTTGGTTATGTTGACAGTCCGCTGGATAGTGAGCCAAACACAAAAACAAGGCATGTTTTGGTTACCCTTGACGATTTGCCGAGAATATTCCCTGACCAGGAAGATTGATTTACGGAGTTTGACTTATGATAAAAGTTGGTGTTGTCTCACTTGGTTGCGATAAAAACCGTGTGGACAGCGAAGTTATGTTGAAAAAACTTTCGGAGAAGTATGTTGTTACATCTTCGCCGGAAGAAGCAGACGTTATTATTGTAAATACATGCGCTTTTTTGGAAAGTTCAAGAAAAGAGGCAATTGATACCGTTTTTGAAATGGCAAAATTCAAAAAAGCGGGCAATAAAAAAATAATTGTTACCGGCTGTCTGGGTGAGAAGTTCGGGAAGGAAGTTTTTGCCCAACTTAGTGAAGCCGATGCAGTGCTTGGTACAAACGATTACGATAGCATTGTTGGCGCCGTTGAAGCGGTGGTTGCCGGTGAACGTTGCTACTGTGTTTCACACTGTGAGACAATTACGCACGGAGAGCGCATTCTTACTACGCCTTCACACTATGCATACCTCAAAATTGCCGATGGTTGCAACAATTTTTGTACTTACTGTCTTATTCCTCATATTCGTGGCCGTTTTCGTTCATTGCCTGTTGAAACGGTTGTAAGTGAGGCTAAACAACTTGTGCAAAGCGGAGTGCGAGAGCTGATTTTGGTGGCGCAGGATACCACTCGCTATGGGCTGGATTTGTACGGACAGCCAAAAATTTCGGAACTTTTGCATGAACTTTCCGCCATAGACGGTTTGCAATGGATAAGACTGCTGTATTGTTATCCGGAACTTGTAACGGACGAACTTATTGCCGAAATTACCAACAACGAAAAAATTGTTAAATGCCTTGATATTCCTTTGCAACACGTAAACGACGTTATCTTAAAACGTATGAATCGCCATTCGGACGGTCAATCCATTCGCAAGTTGTTCAGCAAGCTGAAAAGTGCCGGTATTGAAGTGCGTTCTACGTTTATTTGCGGTTTTCCAGGTGAAACCGATGCAACAGTTACGGAAATGCAGGAGTTTTTGAAGCAATATCAGTTGCGCAATGTTGGATTTTTTGCCTTTTCTCCGGAAGAAGGTACACCGGCTTATAATTTTGAAGGTGGTCTTTCCACTCGTAAAAAACAAAGTATAGTCAATGCACTTTACAAGACGCAGTTCAATATTGTACTGGCCCTCAATGCAGGTGACGTTGGCAAAACTTATAACTGCATTGTAGACCAATTTGTCAAGCATGAAGGCGCAGAGTTTGTTTATTGCGCAAGAACGCAGTTTCAAGCGCCGGAGATTGACGGTGTTGTTTATGTGCATTCGTCCAAAAAACTTGCCAATGGCGATATTGTTAACGTAAAAATTACCAACGTATTGGAATATGACCTGATTGGAGACGTGCTTTTATGAATTTGCCTAACAAATTGACAATTTTACGCATAGCTCTTGTTCCACTGATGATTATCGCATACTTTTTGCCATTTGTGCTTGATGCCGACGACTCTGTAAAGGCATTTTTGCCATTTGTGGCGTGTGCAATATTCCTTTTGGCGTGTCTTACCGACTTTTTGGACGGTTTTATTGCCCGTAAATATAACATTGTGACAGATTTCGGCAAACTGCTTGACCCTATTGCAGACAAAGTGCTGGTTACCGCTACGCTGTTTTGTACAGTTGCCACAAACGTTTTTGCCAATAATCCGTCCTGTGACCCTCGTCAATTAAGCTTTGTTATTGCACCGGAAAATCACTACGCCGAGCTTATTTTTATTGCGTGCTGTGCCACCCTTATTTTGGCCAGAGAACTGCTTATAAGCGGTGTACGTATGATTGCCGCAAGCAAGGGCAAGGTTGTTCAAGCTAACATTTTCGGCAAAATAAAGACGGTTTTGCAGGATATTGCACTTCCTCTTATGATTTTGCTGAACGCCTGGCAATGGGTAAGCTATACTGATTTTAACCTGACTGTTTACTCGGTTATATACTGTGTAGGGCTTGTTACGTTTATTCTTGCTACGGTAATGACTGTTGTTTCCGGTGTTATTTACTGCATACAAAATAAAAAGGTTTTTAAAAATGATTAAAATAATTGCAAAAGAATATGCTTCCGCAGTAGTTGAACTGCAAAAACTGTTTTTGAACGGCGGTGTAACGTGTGATGTTTCCGTGTGCAACAGCTACGATAACTATTTTGCCGATGTAAAATCATGCCTGGCAAGTGGCTGTACGGCAATACTGCTTGGAGATACCTGCAAACTTAAGCAACACCTTTCTCAAACGTTTTCAATGCAGATGTACTACGATAATTACGTGGAAAAATCTCTTGTTGATTTTTGCACGGTAAACAACAAGCCGAAACTGCATCAACACGAGCTGGACCGTCTTTGCAGTACGCCGGAGGGTTTTGAAATTTGCGGTGAACCGACACCAAACTGTATTTGTTACAAAGGTGAAATAGGTAAGACAAGCATTTTTGTTTTTTCCGATGATGCGCCAACGGCAATAACTATGGCAAAAAAATACGTTTTGCCCGTACTAAAGTGCAAACAGTCGCAAAACCGTTTTCTTCTACGTTGTTTTGGCGTTGAAAAAAACAGCGTAATGGAAATACTTTCAAAGCTTTGTCCAAGCAACTGTGAGTATTTTGTTGATTATGCGGATTTAGATGCAAAATTGCTGTTGACTTTTGATACAAAATGTGCTAAAAATACTATCGTTGACACGTTGGAAAACGTAAAAAATGCCTTGGGCGACCGTTTGTACAGTGAAAATACCGATGAATCTTTGCCACAAAAAGTAGTGCATTTGCTGGGTAATTTGCACAAAACACTTTCAACGGCGGAATCAATTACCGGCGGACTGGTTGCCAGTAATGTTGTTTCCGTTCCGGGCGCAAGCAGTGTGTTGTACGAAAGTCTTGTAACCTACTCGGTAGATTCTAAATGCGCTCGTCTTGGGCTTAATCCGCATTTTGTAGACGAATTTGGCGTTGTTTCTGCTCAGGTTGCCCGTAAAATGGCTGAAGGGCTTATGCTTAACGGTACCGATTACTGTATTGCCACAACCGGATACGCCGGTCCGGATGACGATAAAAGCATTCCTACGGGTTTGTGTTATATTGCCATCGGTACACCAAAGGGCATTTTCGTCTACAAAAATGTGTTTGTAGGCGATAGAAATTCCATAAGAAACCAGGCTGCCAACAGTGCTTTGTTTTTGCTGTTGCGCACAATAACCGGGTGATTATTTTGTTTTTTAATAAAGGAGATAAAATACTATGACTGATGAAAAGAAAAAGGCGTTAGACCAAACTATTTTGCAAATTGAAAAGCAATACGGAAAAGGCTCAATTATGAAGCTTGGAAGTTTTGCGGAAACACGCAACGTAGATGTTATTCCTACCGGCTGTTTGCCTTTGGATATTGCACTTGGTGTCGGCGG
>JAZLJV010000064.1:0-9570 GCA_045618025.1 Clostridia bacterium | reverse complement strand
AAGCCGTGGGTAACGGGAACAAAGGATAACAGCGACCTTAAAAAGGCTCGAGAAATACTTGATGAAGACCACTACGGATTGGAAAAAATAAAGGATCGCATAGTGGAGTTTTTGGCCGTTATGCAACTTACGGGTAAACTCAGCGGACCTATTTTGTGTTTTGTAGGTCCACCGGGCGTTGGTAAAACGTCCATTGTCAAAAGCATTGCACGTGCGCTTGACCGCAAATATTTGCGTGTTAGCCTTGGCGGTGTAAGTGACGAATCGGAAATACGTGGCCACCGCAGAACGTATATTGGCGCAATTCCCGGTAAAATTGCCTATATGATGAAGCAAGCCGGTTGCGTAAACCCCGTTTTACTTTTGGATGAAATTGACAAAATGAGTAAAGATAACCGTGGTGACCCTGCAAGCGCTATGCTTGAAGTACTTGATCCGGAGCAAAACTTCAGTTTTGACGACCACTTTCTGGAAGTGCCGTACGACCTTAGCAAAGTGTTGTTTATTTGTACGGCAAACGCCACGGATGATATTCCTGAACCGCTGAAGGACCGTATGGAAATTATTGAACTCTCCGGTTATACTCAGCAGGAAAAAGTTGCAATTGCCAAGCAGTTTTTACTGCATAAAACAATGCAGTCACACGGCATTCCCGAAGGTGCAATAACAATTACCGACGACGGCTATGAAAAAATAGTTGAATGTTATACAAGCGAATCGGGCGTGAGAAGTCTGGAACGTCAGATTGCTACCATTTGTCGCAAAATAGCCATAAAACTTGTGGAAAATAAAGAGGCTACGTTTACAGTTACCGCTGAAAACGTACACGAATACCTTGGTGCGGAACACTACAAAGAGGAAATGGGAAAAATTCCCGATACTGTTGGCAGTGCACGTGGACTTGCCTGGACAAGGGTTGGTGGTGTAACTCTTAATGTTGATGCAACGCTGTTCAAAGGCAAGGGTGATGTGCAACTTACCGGTAACTTGGGTGATGTTATGAAGGAGTCTGCCCGCACGGCAATAAGTCTTGTAAAAAGTCTTGCGGAAGAATACGGCATAGATAAAGAACGTTTTGAAAACACCGATTTGCACATTCACGTACCGGAAGGTGCAGTGCCAAAAGACGGACCGAGCGCCGGCATAACAATGGCAACTGTTGTAATGAGTGTATTTTCCGGAAGGGCTGTTTCCGGTGAAGTAGCTATGACGGGTGAAGTTACCCTTCGTGGTAAAGTTTTGCCTATTGGCGGTTTGCGTGAAAAAGTTTTGGCTGCGTACCGCATCGGTATTCGCAAGGTTATTATTCCAAAGGGCAACCAAAACGATTTGGAAGAAATACCGCATGATATTCGTCAGCAAATGCAGTTTGTTCTGGCGGAAGACATAAAGGACGTTTTTGATAACGCTCTTGTTTGATTGAAAAGGAAATAATGCAGATAAAATCGTCTTGCTACGTAAAGGGCGTTGGCAATTACAAAGATTGTATAGTCAGTGATATTCCGCAAATTGCCGTTTGCGGGAAATCCAACGTGGGAAAAAGTTCGTTTATCAATTTTTTGGTAAACGATTCGCACCTTGCCCGCACGTCAAAATTGCCCGGAAGAACACGTCTTATCAATTATTTTCTCATCAACGATGGCAAACAAGACGAATTTTTGCTTGCCGATTTGCCAGGCTACGGCTTTGCAAAGGTAAGTGATGCCGAAAAACAAAAGTGGGCAAACCTTTTGGAACAATATCTTGCCAAAGAGCAATCGCTAAGGCACGTTTTCTTTTTGGTGGATATTCGCCACGAACCTACGCAAGACGATCTGTTGATGTACAACTATCTTTTCAAAAACAACATACAGTTTACTGTAATTGCAACAAAAAGCGATAAGATAGGCAAAAGCCAGATAAAAAACCGCTGTCGCAGTATTGCAAGCGCACTTAAACTTGGAGAAAGCAACGTTTTGCCGGTATCTTCACAGCAAAAAACAGGTAAAGATGCAGTTTTGCAAGCTATAGAACAAGTGCTCAACGCCGAACACTCCGACTAATAGGGTTATTTGTTTGTAACCAGTGGCACCTCGGCCCCATTTGGCTGATGTGTATGTGCACGGCACATCGGCAAATAACACTTCATCAGGTAAAAACCAACGGGTGCAAAGTGTACACAAAGTGTCAATTACGGTTGTCACTTTTGCGTTTTGTAAAAACGGTTTTATATTTGTGTGCTTATTTAATACTAAAACGTAAGGCTACGCTTAACAACCGTGTAGCCTTTTTGCAATTATTATGTAATATTTTTTATTATTATTGCACAATTTTTAAGTGTGTGGTATAATTTGAATACGGTCGTATCTTAAGAACGACACTACAAGTTTTTATTCTTGCTGTAAAAAAGAATATTCGTACCCCTGCGGACGAAATTGGAGGTTTTATGGTAAACGATAACAAAGCATTGAAAATTGCCGAATATGCCATTATGTTTGCGACTATTTTTGTTGCCATGATGTTGGACAGAGTGATAAGTCTGGGTTTGCCTACTTCTACGGCGGCCTGTGTTTTGCTTATCACCTTTTCTTTTTGTTTTTTGCGTGGCAGTGGTGGCAATGCCGTTGTTGCATGTACGCTTTTCGGGCTGGCTTCCTTTGCAAAAGAGTTTCTTTTTCCGTCAAGCGTGGCTGGTTTTCCGGTATTTGTTTGGCCACTTATTACAGTGTTGCCACGTTTTGTAATGGGTGTGGCAACTTGTTTGGTTTACAAACTGCTTGTAAAATTTGTAAAAGTGCAAAACGTAAAAAAACAACAGAATATTTGTATGCGCATTGCCATTTTTGTCGGACTGTGCGCCAACACCGTTTTGTTTTTAACGGCTCTTAACCTTGCCAAACGTGCTTACGGTCAGGAGTCGCTTGTAACACTTACAAAAATGATGGTTTACGCCAACATTATTCCGGAGTATCTTATTTCCGTCATTTTTGCGCCAGTTGTTGTGTTTGGTGTGCGCAAGGGACTAAAAATAGGTATTGACGGCACGTCGCAAGCAAATTGATTACACTGATAACGGAGATAAATTATGATTTTTTGCGTAGATATTGGTAATACTAACATAAAAATAGGTATTTTTGAGGGACAGACAATGGTGCGTTCCTTCAAAATGAGTACCGACCTGAAGCGTACTTCGGACGAATACGTCGCTTACCTGTTGCAACTGCTCAGCCACACAAATATCAAGTGTGAGCAAATTACCGGTGCAATTATTTCATCGGTAATTCCGCAACTTGATTACACCTTTTGTAACGTAATCAACTACTGCTTCAGTGTAAAACCGGTTGTGGTAGGCGTTGGCGTAAAAACCGGTATAGCCATAAGGTACGAGAACCCTCGTGAACTCGGCACAGACCGCATAATAACTTCCGTAGCGGCGGAAAAACTTTACGGAGCACCGTTTGTGTTGGTGGATTTTGGCACTGCAACAACCTTTAACGTGGTAAACGAAAAGAAAGAGTTCCTGGGCGGTGCAATTACTTTGGGCTTAAAATCCACAGTGGAAAGCCTTAGCAAATGCACGGCAAAACTACCTACTGTAGATTTGGATACACCGGGTAAAGTTGTAGCGCAGTCTACTGTAAAGGCTATTCAAAGCGGTGTAATTCTTGGTGTTGTGGGCGAGGTAAAATACATTATTGACCGCATCAAGCAGGAAACCGGCATTACCGATCTTAAGGTTATTGCTACGGGCGGTCTTGCCAATGTGGTAAACGGCGTTGAACCTATTTTTAATTACATAGACAGGGAACTTTCACTAAAAGGGCTTAACTATATTTATCAGATGAATTCATCGGCGCCGAACGTCTGATGCAAAAAACAGCATCAAAGCGCCGTCGCTAAAGTGCGCCTATGTATTCCAACAAATAAAATGAATTCGTCGGGACTTCACGTACGGCTCCACAGTCAAATGCGATGGGAAGTTTTAACCCCCTTCTCACGCACCTTCACACAAATTACGCCACATTTAATAAAAATAATCAAACGGGGACCACGTGGCACAAAAGTGTCAAAAACGGTTGCCACTTTTGCAGTTTAGCAGAACAAAAAATGATAAATAGAGATTTGTTTTGCAAAAAGGAAAACAAATGGATTTCAAACTTCACTCAAAGTACAAACCTTGCGGAGACCAACCGCAAGCAATACAAGCACTTACAAAGGGGCTATGCGACGGGCTTGCAACGCAGGTTCTTCGTGGTGTTACCGGTAGCGGAAAAACCTTTACGATGGCAAACGTTATTGCCAACGTAAACCGTCCCGCACTGGTAATTTGCCATAACAAAACTTTGGCGGCGCAACTTTGCAACGAATTCCGCGAATTTTTCCCGGAAAACCGAGTGGAGTTTTTTGTTTCCTACTACGATTACTACATGCCTGAGAGTTACATACCCGCACGTGATTTGTACATTGAAAAGGAACTGGAAATAAACGACGAAATAGATAAACTGCGCCACAGTGCAACTTGTTCGCTGTTTGAAAGGCGTGATACCATTGTTGTTGCATCCGTTTCCTGCATTTACGGTTTGGGTGCACCGGGCGAATACTACAAAATGAGTCTTTCTGTTCGTCCCGGCGACGGAGTTTCTCGTGAAGATGTCATAAAAAAACTTGTTTCCATACAGTATGCCCGTAACGATATGGACTTCAAACGGGGCACGTTCAGGGTGCGTGGCGACACTTTGGAAGTTTATCCCGCATCCTACACCGACCATGCAATTCGCATAGAGTTTTGGGGCGACGAAATAGAAAAAGTAAGTGAAATTGATGCCCTTACCGGCAACGTTGTATACAATTTGCTACATGCTATCATTTTCCCTGCAAGCCACTACGTTGTTGGCGACCTTACTATGGAAAAATCGTTGCAACAAATTGCCGAAGATATGCAGACGGAGAGTCAGGCATTTTTGCAAAACGGCAAAATAGTGGAAGGGCAACGGCTAAAACAGCGTGTTTCCTACGATATTGAAATGCTACAAGAAATGGGCTACTGTTCCGGCATAGAAAACTATTCTCGCTATTTTGACGGTCGTGAGGCAGGCCAACCGCCATATACTCTTTTGGACTATTTTCCTGAAGACTTTATTACTTTTGTTGATGAAAGTCACATGACACTTCCGCAGGTGCGTGCAATGTACAACGGAGACCGTGCACGTAAAAACAACCTTGTAGGGTTCGGCTTCCGTTTGCGCAGTGCTTACGATAACCGACCGCTTACCTTTGATGAGTTTGATAAACGTCTCGGACAGCTTATTTGCGTTTCCGCAACGCCTGCAGACTACGAAATGCAACGAGCCGACGGCAACGTGGTGGAGCAACTTATCCGTCCGACGGGACTGCTTGACCCAAGTGTGGAAGTGCGCAAAATTGACGGGCAAATTGACGACCTTTTGGGCGAAATAAACACCGTTGTTGCAAGTGGCGGACGAGTGCTTGTAACCACGCTTACCAAACGCATGGCCGAGAGCCTTACCGATTACCTCGCCAAACGGGATATTCGTGTAAAATATATGCATTCGGAAATTGAAACCTTGGAACGTGTGGAAATTGTAAACGGCCTTAAAAATGGCGAGTTTGACGTGCTTGTAGGTATAAACCTTCTGCGTGAAGGTTTGGATATGCCACAAGTAAAATTGGTGGCAATTCTGGATGCCGACAAGGAAGGCTTTTTGCGTAGCGAAACATCGCTTATTCAAACAATTGGGCGTGCGGCACGTAACAGTGAAGGCAGAGTTATTATGTATGCCGATGTTGTAACCGACAGTATGCGACGTGCCATAGACGAGACCAATCGCCGTAGAAAAATACAGGACGACTTCAACAAAGCACACGGCATTGTGCCTAAGACCATTGAACACGATGTTGCCAATACTTTGGAAATAAGTCAAAAGAACGATACTGCAAAATCGGTAAAAGATTTGCAGTCGGAAATTGAAAGTGTTACAAGCCGTATGAAAACGGCGGCAAATCAACTTGATTTTGAAAAAGCCATTATGCTTCGTGAAGAGCTGTTAAAACTTACAAAACAGTTGGATAAAGCAAAACAAAAAAAGCACGGAAGCGTGCCAGACGGTAAATAATGAAAGATATTGTAATAAAAAACGCAAAAGAGAATAATCTTAAAGGTATTGACCTTACAATTCCACGTGATAAACTTGTGGTGTTTACGGGGCTAAGTGGCAGTGGAAAAAGTTCATTGGCATTTGATACTATTTTTGCCGAAGGACAACGTCGCTATGTTGAAAGCCTTTCCGCCTATGCACGTCAGTTTTTGGGACAGATGGACAAGCCGGATGTGGAAAGCATTGAAGGCCTTTCACCGGCGATTTCAATAGACCAGAAGTCAACATCTTCCAACCCACGTTCAACGGTGGGTACGGTAACGGAAATATACGACTACATGCGTTTGTTGTTTGCACGTGTAGGCACACCGTACTGTCCGCATTGCGGAACGGAAATTACACGTAGCAGTGTTGACCAGATTTGCGACAGGGTAATGCAACTGCCACTTGGTACACGCTTTCAGTTACTTGCACCGGTTGTGCGTGGCAAAAAAGGTCAGCACGAAAAAGTGTTTGATAGTCTTAAAAAACAGGGATTTGTGCGTGTTACGGTAGATGGTCAAACGCACGACCTGGAAGAAGACTTTAACTTGGAAAAGAACAACAAACATAACATAAGCGTTGTAGTAGACCGGTTGGTGGTAAAGGAGGGTTTGCATAAACGTCTTGCTGAAAGCGTTGAAACGGCACTAAAGCTTGCGGACGGCCTTTTGATTGTTGCAACGGAAAACGGCGAAACCACATATTCTACAAAGTTTGCCTGCAAAGAGTGTGGTTTTACCGTTACGGAAATGGAACCACGTGCATTTTCCTTCAATTCGCCTTTCGGTGCCTGTCCGGAGTGTTACGGTTTGGGTGCCAAACTGGAGTTTGACGAACGGCTGGTAATACCTGACGACAGTCTTAGTTTGGCTGACGGTGCAATAAAACTTGTTGGCTTTAACCTTGGTGCAACAAGCCAGATGCGTGCCATTATGGAAGCCTTGGCAGAGAGACACGGGTTTTCCGTTTTTACTCCGGTAAGAGATTTGTCGCCAAGTGCCTACAATACCGTTATGTACGGTAATGGCGGGGAAGAATTGGAACTGTACACGCAAAAGGGTTTTTGCTATCACACCCATTGGGAAGGGCTTATTCCTATGATGACTCGGCGCCATGCGGAATGTACAAGTGACTGGACTCGTGGCGAGTACGAAAAATATATGGTGGAAAAGCCTTGTAACACATGTCACGGCAAACGTCTTAGTGAACAGGCACTTTCCGTAAAAGTGGG
Source organism: Clostridia bacterium (assembly GCA_045618025.1). GTDB lineage: Bacteria > Bacillota > Clostridia > Christensenellales > CAG-314 > Fimimonas. Next base: position 2,202 of record JAZLJV010000064.1, on the reverse strand, counting down.
CAATAAAAATATTTGGGAACTTGGCGAAATGTCAATTACCGATTTGCTTGCCTTTTTTGAAAATTTGCAACTTGACGAAACAAAAAGTAAAATTGCCTTTATGGTAATAAAGGAAATAAAAGCACGTCTGAAGTTTTTGGTGGATGTGGGACTTGGCTACCTTACACTTAACCGTGCTTCCGGTTCACTTTCCGGAGGGGAAGCGCAACGCATACGACTTGCTACGCAAATAGGTAGTGGATTGGCCGGCGTGTTGTATATTTTGGACGAACCGTCCATAGGGCTACACCAAAGAGATAACGGCAAACTTATTGCCACACTAAAGCATCTGCGTAATTTGGGCAACACTTTGATTGTCGTGGAACACGATGAAGAAACAATTCTTTCCGCCGACTTTGTGGTGGATATCGGTCCCGGGGCGGGTGTTCACGGGGGTGAAGTTGTTGTAGCCGGCACTGTTGAAGACGTAAAAAATGCCGAGAACTCTGTTACAGGGCAGTATCTTTCCGGCAAAAAATGCATTGCAGTACCGTCAGAAAGGCGCCTTGGCAACGGCAAATATCTTGCGGTGAAAGGTGCGTTCAAAAACAATCTAAAACACATTGACGTAAGTTTTCCGCTTGGCACGCTTTGCTTAGTTACCGGCGTCAGCGGTAGTGGAAAAAGCAGTTTGATAAACGAAGTTTTGCTTCCGCAACTTGCCAATAAACTTAACAATGCAAAACCGAGTGAAATGTTTTGCGACAGCTTGGAAGGCATTGAAAATTTGGATAAAGTTATTGCTATTGACCAAAGCCCTATTGGGCGCAGTCCACGCAGTAACCCTGCAACCTACACCAAAACCTTTGACCTTATCCGTCAACTTTTTGCCGGCACAACCGATGCCAAAGAGCGTGGTTTCAATCAGGGACGTTTTAGCTTTAACGTGCAGGGCGGTAGGTGTGAGCATTGCCACGGAGACGGTATTCTGAAGATAGAAATGAACTTTTTGCCGGACGTGTACGTTCCTTGCGAAGTGTGTCACGGTGCACGTTACAACCGTGAAACGCTTGCGGTAAAGTACAAGGGTAAATCCATTGCCGACGTTTTGGATATGACGGTGGAAGAAGCCGTTACGTTTTTTGAAAATGTGCCTTCCATCAAAAACAAAATACAAACGTTGTATGATGTTGGCTTGGGGTACATCAAACTGGGTCAGCCGGCAACAACGCTTTCCGGCGGAGAAGCTCAGCGTGTAAAACTTGCAACAGAACTTTGCAAACGCAGTACGGGCAAAACCGTTTACATTTTGGATGAACCTACAACCGGTTTGCATACGGCGGATGTAGCAAAGCTTATTACCATTTTGCAACGGTTGGTAACAAATGGCAACACGGTTGTTGTTATAGAACACAATCTGGATGTAATAAAGGTTGCCGACTACATTGTTGACCTTGGACCGGAAGGCGGTGACCAAGGCGGAACAATTGTCGCCTGCGGAACACCCGAACAAGTGGCGGAAAATTCGCAAAGTTTTACGGGACAATACCTAAAAAATGTGCTTGAAGGAGTGCATGAATAAACGAAAAACGGCAGTAATGTTAACTGCCGTTTTTTATTTGGTTTGCCAATAAAAAAAGGCCTATGCAAATTTGCATAGGCCTTGATTTAACAAAAATCAGTTGTTTGTTATCTGATTATTTGTTTGAATTTGTAGGTTATTTATCGGTTTCTTCACCTGCTTGTTGCAACATTTCCGCCTTTTGTTCATCGGTCAACGTATCAATGTCAACACCGCCGAAAATACCCATAAGTTGTGCTTCTGAAAGTCCGTTCAACGTTTCTTCCAAATCTCCTAAAAATTTTCTTTTCTTTGCCATTGTTATCATCTCCTTTTGTTTTTTACGTTAGTTTATACGCCGAAGTTACAAAAACGGCTACATTTTTTTGTTAAATTATAATAAATTTTTTGTGCCGAAAACGGTTTTACTCAATAGTTTGCGTAACTTCGTCAAAAGTGTATTTACTGTCCAAGTTCAAGTGTATCGTGCAGTTGTAAGTCAAGCTTTCGCCGAGTGTTTGTGGCGTAAGGCAGAAGGTAATTGTGTAGCACAATCCTTCGGAAAGCACGTCAGCTGTTGTTGTAACGTCCTTGTATGTTTGCGAAAAATCGTCGGTTATTCGGTTGGTACTTTCTGATAATTCCGTGTTATTTGCCTTGGA
>JAZLJV010000063.1:0-2852 GCA_045618025.1 Clostridia bacterium | reverse complement strand
CTACGATCCGACTTTAACCTAATTCTTCGATAATCTTAACCTTATCAAGCGCGCTTTCTACAATCCCCTCAGCGGTAACCCCGTTATATTTTTCAACCAATTCTTTTTCGAGAGATCCACTGTTTACGCCAACACGTATTGCGCAATTGCGTTCTTTGGCGCAGTCAATCACCTTCAAAAGGTCTCTTTCTTCAACATTGCCGGGGTTTATACGCACTTTGTCAGCACCGTTTTCCATTGCTTTGACGGCAAGAGTTGCATCAAAGTGAATATCCGCAACAAGCGGAATATCCGTTTGCGAACGGATATTTCCCAGGCACTCAGCGGATTTTTCATCTGGAACGGCAATGCGCACTATGTCGCACCCAGCCTTTTGCAGTTCTTCAATTTGCGCCAAAGTGCCGTCAACATCGGTTACCGGTAAATTTGTCATAGATTGTACTGCAATTTTGCTACCACCGCCAATTTTTAAGTTTCGCACAGTTACAATTTTACTCATATATCAAATCCATATTTTTATTAAGTCAACAAAGACGACAAACCCCAAAAGGGCAATAAGTCCAAACGTATTTATTGCATGAATTACCTTTGGATTCAACGGTTTGCCAATAACCCACTCAATGGCCGTAAACACTATCTGACAACCGTCCAATGCAGGAAACGGTATAAGGTTGAACACCGCAAGATTTACCGACATAAAAATAAACAATACAACTACGTTTACAAAACCGTAGGATACAATTTCCGCAGTCATAGTAATTGTAGTAACGGGTCCGCCAAGTTCGCTTATGCCTACTGCGCCGGTAAATAAACCCCCAAATGTAACCATTATCAGCTTAGCCATAGCAAAAACATAGCCGAAAACACTGCCCAGCCCACGAATAAACCCGAACCGATAAAAATCACCGGACATTGCAATGCCCACGCCTTTGTATGTGGTCTCATTGCCTTCTTCATCCGTTGTCAAGTAGTCGGTAACGGCAACATCATCCAAAGTAACGAAAGCGCCGTCACGCACCACAACGACCTCGGCAGATTGCCCGTCGGAAGGCAAGTTATCGGAAACATCCATAGAAAAATACACACGTTTGCCGTTTATGCTATAAAACACATCGCCGGACTTAAAACGGCAATTTTCACTTGCATTTACAGGCTTGTAGGTATCATCAACCTTTATAGAAGGCGTACCGACAGCAAGTATAAGCACTGCGGAAATAATAACAGCAGAAACAAAGTTAAAAAACACCCCTGCAAACAAAACTATAATCCTTTTCCAAGGGGCTTGCGCATTAAATGCATCGGGATTATCCGTGTCGCCGTCCTCACCCTCAAAAGCACAAAAACCTCCCAAAGGAAAGGCACGCAAAGATACTATTTCACCACTTTTATTTTTACGTGAAAGAATTTTTGGTCCCATACCTACGGCGAATTCGTTTATTTTGAAGTGCAGAAGTTTTCCGGCAAGGTAATGCCCACTTTCGTGAACGGTTACCATAACCATCAATATTAAAAATGCAATAATAATATACAATACGTATTCTATTGGATTAGACGATGCAACTGAACTAATCATTTTGCCTCACAATAATTTTTTTAGTAAATTCTTTTGATTTTTTATCGCAGTCAATAACATTATCAACGGTAAGCGGAGTATTGGCAAAAGTGCTTTCCAACTCATTTACGGCACAACATATTGCCTTGTAAAAATCCGTAAAAGCAAACCTACCGTCTAAAAACGCATCTACACACACGTCATTGACGGCATTCATAACGGTAGGTGCCAATGCATAGCGTTTTGATACTTCATACCCCAATTTTGCACAAGGAAACCTTTTTGTATCACAAGCGCAAAAAGTCAATTGCAAGCCACCGGCAAAGCAAAGTTTTTGCAAGCCGGTATCCCGGTGTTTACCGAGAAGTGCGAGTTGAATTGGCAAACGCATATCGGCAACCGCCGATTGCATAATAACCGAGCCATCAACAAACTCAACAGCTGAATGCACTATGCTTTGGCGATGTACTACAATTTCTATTTTTTCCACCGGAACAGCAAACAAGTGAGATGCTTCAATAACCTCAAACGATTTGTTTACCATTGTGGCGCTGTCAACGGTAATTTTTGCGCCCATATTCCAAGTAGGATGCTTAAGAGCATCTTCAGCCGTCACAACAGACAGATCTGACGTATCGTAAAATGCGCCACCGCTTGCAGTAAGCAATATTTTGGATACGTCTTCGGCATTTCTTCCTGCAAGGCACTGGCTGATAGCACAGTGTTCGCTGTCAACGGGGATAATGCGTGCGTTTTCACTTTGCAGTGACATAATGTAACTGCCCGCAGTCACAAGGACTTCCTTGTTGGCAAGTGCAACGTCTATACCGTGCGTAAGGCAGTATTCCACACATTTAAGAGCGGTGATACCACGAGTTGCAACTACGGCTATGTCAGCGCCTTTTACCGCATCCACAAGCACGTTTTCGCCCTGTTGAGCAATAAGACCGTAAAAATGCGGAGAAAACTCCGTTACCTGCTGTAGCAATTTTTCCCGATTGGAATATGCCACAAGCGACCACACCTTAAGGCGGTCGGCATTGGATTTTATTACCTGTAAAGTTTGAGTACCAATGGAACCGGTACTACCAAGTATTGCCACTTTTTTCATACTAAATAATAAATGTAAATACAACTGACACAAATAACGAATTCATCATTATACCGTCAAAACGGTCCATAATTCCGCCGTGCGGTCCAAGTATTTTACCATAGTCTTTTATGCCACATTTACGTTTTACAAAACTGGCCACAAGGTCACCTATTTGCGTTACAACGGCACCCAAAATGCCTACAGCTA
>JAZLJV010000062.1:0-15131 GCA_045618025.1 Clostridia bacterium | reverse complement strand
TGATGAAGTATTCCGTTCCGTCTTATGTTGAAATAATTGACAAAATGCCACGTACAAATATCGGGAAAATAGATTATCGTCGTTTGCAGACGCTAAGCAACAACTGATTTTTGCCTGCAAACGTGCAAAATGCAAATTGATTGCTTTTATCTGTAAAGTATGGTATAATACAGGTTAATACAAGGCATTTTCAGCCTGTATATAAAGGAAATTGATTTATGAAAGTTATTATAGTTGGTTGTGGCAAAATCGGTTCTGCCATTACCGAAAGCTTGTTAAAAGAAAAACACGACGTTGTTGTTATTGATAACAGTCCAAGTGTTATTGCCCGTGCAAACGACAGTTATGACGTTATGACGGTGTGTGGCAACGGCAGTTCTTACGAAGTATTGCAACAGGCCAACATAGAACAGGCAGATTTGTTTGTAGCGGTTACTTCTTCAGATGAGCTTAACATGTTGGCATGCTTTTTGGCAAAACAGCTTGGCGTACCTTACACTGTTGCACGTGTTCGTGAAACGGAATACGCAGGTGAGGGTTTACAGTTTTTGCGTGATAAGTTGGATTTGTCAATGGTTATCAATCCGGAAAGGCTCACTGCGGAAAGTTTGTTTGATAAACTGAAACTTCCGGCAAATGTAAAGGCGGAGACCTTTGAAGGTAAACGTGTTTGCATGTTGGAGTTGGAAATAAAGGCGGACAGTCCTCTTGCGGGCGAAAAACTTTTGGATTTGCGCCAGAATTTTCCTATGCCGTTTGTTATCTGTACGGTTTTGCGTGGAAACAACGTTTCCATTCCAAACGGTGAAACGGTCCTGCGTGAAGGCGATGTGGTTGGTGTTATTCTGGCAAAAAACGACGTCCACAAGTTTGCAAAACTTGCAGGCGTTGCGCAAAAACAGGCAAAAGACGTTATGATTGTAGGCGGAAGTTACACGGCCTACTACCTTGCAGAAGTGCTTACACAAAACAACACGTCTGCCATTATTATTGAAAAAAATGCCGACCGTTGTCGTGAAATAAGCGAAACGCTTAACGGTGTTACCGTTATTTGCGGTGACGGTTCTAACAGAGAACTACTTGCCGAGGAGGGTTTGACCTCTACCGATGCGCTGGTAACACTTACCAATCACGAAGAACAAAACTTGGTAATATCGTTTTATGCAACAAGTCAGAATGTTCCAAAGGTGGCAACACACATAGACAGTAACGAGTTGGTGGACGTAGCGCAAAAGCTCGGTCTTACCAATGTTATTACCACAAAACGTATTGTTGCCGACGTTATTACTCGTTATGCAAGGGCAATTCAGAATACGTTGGGTAGCAACATTGTTACGTTGTACAGCATTTTTAACGGTAAAGCCGAAGCACTTGAGTTTGATGTTGCGTTGGATTTTCCTTCGTCTAACATTCCGCTTAAAGACCTTTCCATCAAAAAAGGCTCAATTATTGCAAGCATTACACGTGGCAACACAACAATAATTCCTACAGGTCACGATGTAATTATTCCGGGGGATAAGGTAATTGTCGTTTCACTTAACAGACGTTTTGCCGACCTTTCGGAAGTTGTAAGTTAGTAACAAAAAAGGTTTTTATGAACTTCAGAATGATTTTTAACACAACGGGAAAAGCAATGGTTGCCGAAGGTGTGCTTATGGCTTTTCCGCTGATAATGGCGTTGATTTTGAAGGAAGCTTGCGTAAATGCACTTGCCATTACCGTAGGTATTTGCCTTGTAGGCGGTTTTTTGTTGGCATTGCTAAGCAAAAACAACGCTAAAACGTTTTTCTCACGTGATGGATTGGTGGCAGTTGCCTTTGTGTGGATTGCCATTGCCGTTTTCGGTGCATTGCCGTTTTGTATCAGTGGGCAAATTCCTTCGTTTTTTGATGCGTTTTTTGAAAGCGTAAGCGGTTTTACCACAACGGGTGCAAGTATTTTGGACGACCCGTCCGTAGCATTGGAAAAATCTTTGCTTCTTTGGCGCAGTCTTACACACTGGATAGGCGGTATGGGCGTTATTGTATTTGTTATGGCACTTACCGCTTCAAGTGATAACTCTATGCATGTTCTTCGTGCGGAAATGCCGGGCGTTACGGTAGACAAACTTACCCCTCGTGCAAGCGATACGGCAAAACGTTTGTATCTTATTTATATTGGTTTTACCGTTTTAGAGGTGGTGTTATTGCTTTTCGGCAAGGTTAATCCCTTGGAAAGCGTAATATACGCATTTGGTACGGCAGGCACAGGCGGTTTTGGTATTTATGCCGATTCTATTGCCGGTTACAGCAGTTACGTTCAATGGGTAATAACGGTGTTTATGTTGCTTTTTGGCGTAAACTTTAACATTTACTACCTTATATTTTTCCTCGGCAGGGTAAAAAGCGCCCTTAAAAGTAAAGAATTGCACGCCTACGGGCTTACTGTTTTTGTTGCTATTGCCATTATTTCCGTCAATCTTGCCATGCAAGGAGATTCCCTTGCGGAAGTTACCTCTGTGGCAGATGCCATCAGACTTTCCGCCTTTCAGGTTGCTTCCTACATAACCACAACCGGTTACGGCACGGCAAATGCAACAAATTGGCCGATTCTCTCCAAAGCAGTGTTGTTTTTGCTTATGTTTATCGGCGGTTGTGCCGGTTCAACTGCAGGCGGACTAAAGGTTTCACGTGTGCAATTGCTTATTCGTAAAATAGGCAGTGAAGTAAGACGTACGTTGCACCCACGCACTACAACTGCGGTTAAGTTTGAGGGCAAAGCGGTGGACGAAACAACCCTTAACGGTGTAACAAGTTATTTTGCTTTATACGGGCTTAGCATGGCGGTTGTATTTTTGCTTTTGTGTTTTGATAACAGTGTTATCGGCAATGCTTTTGAAACAAACATAACTGCCACGGTTTCCTGTTTTAACAATATCGGTCCGTTTTATTCGGTGGCTTCCAGCTACGGAATGTACAATGCATTTTCCAAAGTGGTACTCTCGTTTGCAATGCTGTTCGGTCGTTTGGAAATATACCCTATGATTGTGCTGTTCAGCCCTGCAACGTGGAAGCGTAGTTGACGTTAAAAACATATACGTGTTGCCCAAATAAAAAAAGCATGACCTTTGCGATGTTTTGTTGCAGAGGTCTTTTTTTAACCAAGGTATTTGCATTGCAGTGACAATAACAGTAGCTTTTGCAGACGTTTTGACTTGCGCACTGTCACAATGCTCACGGGTTGTTTTGTCGCTATACACAAGTGCGTTTTGTGTTATATAATTAAAGATATTTTTAATAATGGCATAATTTTTCAATAAAAAAGGCGAAAAAGATTGCCAATTGCGTTAAAAGTGTTTATAATATATTTATTTATGTGTAAAACTATGCCTATCAATGCAATTTGTTGTATACAAATTGCACAAAAATAACAGTGAATATCCGTTTGAACAGTCGTAGAGCAAACGTGCGTGCAACGGCTTTTGCAAAGGCAAATTGCTTGTAAAGGCGCTTGCGGATATTGGAAGGACAATGAAAACAAAAAGAAACTTACAACGTAAAAAAGGCTTTACCATTGCCGAAATTACAGTTACCATTGCGGTGTTTGCTTTGGTGGCTACCATGGCAATTGGTTTTGTAACTACAATGTCAAAATTTACGGAGCAAAACTCCAAAGATGTTGACAGGTTGCAAAATCAGTTGACTTTCCGCATGGAAATGGACAAATGGTTTTCTGCAATGGACAGTTACAATGCTGAGTTTTGTATAGACCGGGACAATTTGCAACCGGGTCAACTTGTTGTGGCAACAATTAACAGCGAGCAGTATTGGGTAAGTTTTGCCACGCAGGAAAGCGGTGGAGAGCAAAAGGTGAATTACAACGTAATAACTTTTACTTATCCGCCAGAGTTTGGTGTGGAGAATGACAGCGTTACCGTCACCACAAACAACGTAGAAAAAGTTGTGCTTACAAAATTTGAGGCAGATGTCAGTGAAGGCGAACGTCCGTCAAACAGCACACTGTTTCGGTTTGAAATTGCCTTGCATGTTACACACGGCAGTATGTGTTGCGAAGTATACTACAACAAAAATCAAAAATAATTTTCACTTTTTGCAGGCGTTTGATTATTAATGCGTTTGCATAAAAGTGTTTTGGTGTTTTTTAACATCGGTTACAATTGCGTTTTTGCAGAGGAGAACAAATTATGTTTAACTTATTCGGTTTAGCGGATGCCAAGGTGGCACGTCCGAACAAAAATATAGATTCCGTGGTAGTTTCAGTGGATACATTGGATAAAAACATTGTTTTTTACCGTGTTTCCAAGTTGGATTTTAACAATCCGGAAATTACTTCCGTGCCGTATTCGTCAATTTTTTTGTCGGAAACGTTTTTGACTGAATTTGAACTTGCTTGTGCCGAATACGTTTCACAAAACGAACAAAGCGCAAAAAGTATTTTTTATTTTGTCATGCCGGATAATATGGTAATGACGGATCACCTTGTTTTGCCGGCGATGAAATCGGATAAACAACAATCCGCACTTAAAACGCAACTTGATACGTTGTTCAAAAACAAGGACCTTGTTTTTCACCACTATGTTGCCGTGCAAACCAAGCAGTTTTCGCATTATCACCTTACCATTGTTAACAAAAATAGTTTGGAGTCACTTTACAAGTCGGCAAGTGGCAAGATAGGTTTCAAGGGAACAAGTTACTACTCCAACTGCCTGATAAACGGTTTGTTACACTACAATGCGGGGCTTCGCAAAAAGAGTTTTATTTTCTTTAACGTAAAGGAAGACCATACCGATGTTGTCGTTTGCATAAAGGGCAAAACAGAGTGTTTTTCCACACTTATGCTTGGTACCGATCATCTTTTGGATAACGTTGTTTTGCAGGAAAACACTTTGTATGACCATGACGTTGCCGACCTTGCAATTATCAACGCTAAGGAAAACGCAAAGCGTAAGCAACTTACAGTAAGCGAAGATGAAGATGAAGATATTTTGTTGGATTTGGATGCCGAAACGGAAATGACGGATGCGCAAGCCATAAAAGCCGTTGTTGACGAGGCGGAAAAACAAATGAACGACAAAGCATTGCAAAATGCAGCGGAAGATTTGGGTATTTCTGCCGAACAAAAAGCCATAAACGACAAATTGGATGCCGAAGAAGCGGAAGAAGCGGAATTGGAACGTCTTGACGAAGAGGCTATTGCCAATATGTCTCCTGCACGCAGAAAGAAAATTTTTGCACGCAAAACGCCAAAACGTTTGCCGAAGTTTATGCTTCGTGAAGAGCCGACTTCGCCGGAGGGTTACGTTTACGAAAACTTCCGTATGTTTGTAAAGTGGGCACTTTTGTACAACAAACAACTAAAAGACGGTGACTATCTGCCGGAATTGGACTGTGTTTTGTTCAGCATGCCGGAACAATACAAGTACGTTCTGGAAATGGTTAACGAAAATGAAAATGCAGGCGTGCCGTTTGAATATGTCGGCGAACAAGAACAAAACGTTTCCGACAATCTTGACAAAATAGGCGCCGTTTATATGAGCAATTACAACAAGAGAGAAAACTTTTGATGAAAAAATGTAAAAAAGGTTTTTCAATGGCGGAGATTGTTATTTCCATAACGCTTATTGTTATGGTTTCGGTTGCTGCGTACGCATCTTGCGCTTTGGCATTGAAATCAAGCAATTCCAACAATCTGGAAATACTACAACTGTCTGATGTGGAAAGCGTGGAACTTTCCGCAAGGTATGCTATTGCCGACGTTGAATATTACCACCAAAATCAAACTAAATTTTTGCAATCGTTTTTCCAACACCTTGCGTGGAGCTGGAACTGTGGTGGCCTTGGCAATGTATGTGATGTTACACCAACAGAACCTGTTTATTTTTATGATGAAGGCTACAATGTGCCGGAAAACGCAAACTACGGTTTGCAGGGCATATCTGTTGAACACGTAAGTGCCGAAAGCAAACAAAATGCAAATTGCTGGGTAATTACCCGATTTGGCGTAAACTACGTTACCAAGTGCATTCTTGATGTGCAGAACGATAGCGGTTTTACCCTGTCTTTTGAGTGCACCAAAAACAATTCCGACGTGGTTTACTATCAAAAATCACTGAAATTTTAACTATGAAAAAACACAACAAAGGTTTGACAACTGAATATGTGTTGTTGGTAATTTTGCTTGTTTCCGTTCTTATCACGGTCATACTTACATCTGTTGGGGTGGCGCAGACAAGTACTACCAAGTACCGCAGTTACATTGAACGCAAACTGTATATGGATGGCGTTGCAGAGAGCTTTTTGCAACAAAAACAGCAGGGCGAGGAGGACATTGACCTTTCCGCTTTTGAACAAAACGACTACGAATTGACTTTTGAAATAAACGGTAACGTTTTGCAGGCAAAGCGTAACGGTAAGGTGTTACTTACCGTTGAGGTTGCAGAAGAAAATGACAAATACCAATTTGTAACTTATTTTTACGGAGAAATATCTGATGGCTATTGATTTACAGCAGTTTTACTACATTTCGGCGTGTGTAATTTTTGGAGTGCTTGGGTTGTGCATAGGCAGTTTTCTTAATGTTATTGTGTACCGTGTTCCGCTAAAAATGAATTTGGCTAAACCTGCTTCGCACTGTCCTAAGTGTAATCACCTTTTGTCTTGGAAAGATAATATTCCACTTGTTTCCTTTTTGGTGCTCGGCGGAAAATGCCGTTATTGCAAAGAGCCTATTTCTCCACGTTATTTTTTGGTAGAACTTGGCAACACAATTTTATGGCTTGGCGGATTTTTCCTTTTCTACAAGACAAATCCGGTTTATGCCGGTGTAGTTGTGGTGGCGCTTTCCGTTTTGTTGTGCATTGCACTATGCGATGCAGACACTATGGAAATACCGTACTGTCTGCAAATTGCCCTTGCCGTTTGTGCAGTGGCAAGCATTTTTGTGGACGGTAGTTGGCAGGAGCACCTTCTCGGGCTTGTTGTCGGCGGTGGTTTGTTTGCGCTTATTTACTACGTTTACATACTTATAAAACATCAGGAAGGGCTTGGCTTTGGCGATGTTATTCTTATGAGCGCAAGCGGTCTGCTTCTTGGATGGAAAAAGGTTATTTTGGCAATATTTGTAGGCGCATTTGTTGCTTGCATAGCCATTTTGATAAAAAACATTGGCAACAACGGCACTTCCGAAATTGATGAGGAAAATGCCGATTCGTCGTCTGAAAACAATGCAACAAGCGAACAACAAGACGAAGACGTGCCTGAAGGCGCCTTTCCGTTTGCACCGTTTTTAACCGTAGGTGTGGCTGTGGCATTGCTTTTTGGTGATACTATTGTAAAGGGATATATGTCTTTGTTTATGTAACACAGGAGTTTTGAAGTGAAAAAGTATAAGTACATCGCAAAAAATTTAGAACAAAAAGTTTTTAAGGGAGTTTTCCTTGCGGAAGACGAACAGGAACTTGCACGCCGTCTGGCGGAACAAAAGTTGTACCTTGTTTCCGCCAAGCCTATGACGCAAACAACGGCAAGCTCGTTCTTTTCCGTTACAGGCAAAGTTACCACAAACGAACTTGCATCGTTTTGTCGGCAGTTTGCCATAATGCTTACTACGGGTATTTCCATTATTCAGTCAATAGAAATATTGCAGGGGCAGTCATACAGCGACCTTTTGCGCAAAACAATTGAATTTTTGCACGAGGACGTAAAGAGCGGTTCGTTGCTTTCTCAGGCAATGGAAAAACACAAAAAGATTTTCCCGCCGTTTTTGTGTTCTATGATTTATGTTGGTGAGCTTTCCGGCGCTTTGGATAAGATTTTTGTTACACTTGCCGACTATCTTGAATCGGAAGCCCGCATAAAAAAGCAGACAAAAAGCGCACTTACCTATCCGCTTGTGCTTATTGTTATGGCTATTGGTATTTGTGTGTTGATGGTGGCATTTATTATTCCTACATTTATGGAGGCACTTGCCAGTATGGATGTGGAAATGCCAAAGATAACGTTGATACTTAACAACATAAGTATTTGGTTCAAAGCCAATTGGAAGCAATTGACTTTGGCAATTGTAGCGTTGGTAATGGTTTTTATTTTGATTATTCGCACACCAAAAGGCAAATACTACTGGGATGCCTTCCGTTTTAAGGGTCCGCTTATCAGCAAAATTAACGTTGCACTTGTTACGGCACGTTTTGCAAGAGCCTTTGGTTTGTTGGTTGACGGTGGTGCCGATACGGTAGACGCTTTGGAAACATCCAAAGTGGTTGTTGCAAACAAATATGTTGAATCCAAAATGAACAATATGGTGGAAGACGTTCGTCAGGGTATGAGTCTTACAATGGCACTTTCGTACTACAAAGTATTTCCGCCACTTATCATACAAATGATTTCCGTCGGTGAACAAACAGGTAACCTTGCGGAAGTGCTTATTCGTTCCTGTCCGTTTTTTGATAACGAAGCGGAACGTATTATCACTTCTATGACGGCATTGTTACAACCGCTTATTCTTGGTATTATCGGTTTGCTTGTCGGTACGTTGTTTTATGCGGTTTACTCACCGTTGTTGCAAATTATGAACACTATTGGTGTTTGAGGTGTAAAAAATGGACGTTAATTACGAACTTTTACAGTACTACGCTTACAAAAAAATTATCAAGCGTAAACAAATTGACGAAATTTACGAAGACTGCACACGTCTTAATCTTCCTATTGATAGCTACATGCAGGCAAAGGCATATTGCACTGCGGTGGAATCGGCCATGGTTCTCGGTGAGTTTTACTGCTTGCCGTATACGGAAGTTGATATGTTGGACGTGGACCGTGCCCTTGTAGATAAGTTTGAATATGCCTATCTCAAAAAACATAAGTTTTTGCCTGTTTCCATCAACAAAAACGGTGTTTTGCTTGTAGCAATAGGCAAACCGTTGGATATGAATGCACGTTCGGCGCTTAACATAGAGTTTAACTGTGATATGGACTACGTGCTTGTGCCTGCAGTGCAAATTGACGTTTATGTTGACTCCATAGTTGCAGTTATTTCCACCAAGCAAGCTCTTACAGACTTGCAAGACGTTGGCGACAAGAGCATGGTTGAACGTGTTGCCAATGCAACGGCCGTAACATTGGAGTCCTCCGACGACGTTATCAACAACCCGTCCGTTCGTCTTGTTGACTCAATTATTCGTGAGGCTATTCCGTTCAAAGCATCGGATATCCACATTGAACCGTTTGAACATACCGTAAAGGTGCGTTACCGTATTGACGGTGATTTGCAACTGCGTGTTGAGTTTCCTATAGAAAGTTATCCGGCAATTTGTGCTCGTCTCAAAATTATTTCCGGCATAAACATTGCCGAAAGACGTATTCCTCAGGACGGCCGTATTGGTATGAGTATTAACGGAACGGACTATGACTTCCGTGTATCTACCCTTCCGACCGTTTACGGCGAAAAGTTTGTTATCCGTATTTTGGACAAGACGGCATTTAACTTTACCCGTACCGACCTTGGCTTTACAACGGAAGAAAACGAAGTAATTGACAAAATTTTGGCACACAGCTACGGCATTGTGTTGCTTACCGGCCCTACGGGGTGTGGTAAAAGTACAACTTTGTACTCCTTCCTTAAGGAAATTAACCGTCCGTCGGTAAACGTTATTACTGTTGAAGACCCTGTAGAATATACCCTGCACGGCATAAACCAGGTGCAGGTAAACAACAAGGCAAACCTTACGTTTGCTTCATCACTGCGTAGTATTTTGCGTCAGGACCCGGACGTTATCATGGTCGGGGAAATTCGTGACGAAGACACTGCGGAAATAGCAGTAAGAGCGGCAATTACCGGCCACGTTGTGTTCTCTACTTTGCACACCAACGATGCTCCGGGCGCTATTATTCGTTTGGAGGATATGGGCGTTACCGATTACCTTGTTGCGGACGCTTTGGTAGGCGTAATTGCACAACGTCTTGTCAAAAAGCTTTGCCCTGCCTGCAAAAAACGTAGCAAAACCACTGATGCGGAAATGAAAATTCTGGGCATAAAAGAGCCTATCTCCATCTTCCGTGCACAAGGTTGTCAGTTCTGCAACCATACCGGTTACAAAGGCCGTATTGCAGTGCACGAAATACTGTATATGACGGACAAAATGCGTTCGGCAATAACGGCTAAACAAGGCATTGAAGAATTGCGTTCGGTAGCAACGGAAAACGGCATGGTTACGTTGTGGGATAACTGTAAAAAACTTGTGGAAAAAGGTATTACCGATATTCCTGAACTTATGGGCTTGTTTAACGACTGATTTGCTTAAAACGTGAAACGTGTCCTCAAAAACACCGTTTTGCAAAGCGTTTTGGGCGTTCGGTTGTTGTATTCTCGGTAAAGAGCAAATTACAGCTGTTTTAGTTCTGAAAATGCTTTTGCCGTAAAACATTGCGTTGATATTATTAAAGAAAAAGTGAGAGCGTTTTGCTCCCACTTTTTTGTTGTTACGTTTATTTGCATTTTGTGCAACAATAAGTTTTGCAATGTGTCGTGCCAATAACGGCAATCAAAAACTTTGAATAGTGCTGATTTTTAAGCATTCAACGCCGATAAAAATGCACACTTATTTTGCAAACAGTGGTGTAGGGTTGCGCCAAACAGCACATAAATTCGTTTTGCAATCAATGTCAATGCTGTGTAGTTGTGCGCATAATTAACAGTATGTTTTTGCAAAACTCAACCGAAACATAAAAAGTATGTATTTGCAACGGCACATCAAACCGTTTGCGGTGCCATATTTTCCCGTTAAGTTTTTATCTGCAAAACGTCAGATAGTGCATACGTGTAACTAAAAACCACAAAAGCCGATAAGCTGAATGCCGATAAAATATTGATATAACAAGTGCTTTCATTTTACTGACAAAAATGTAATGGTTGCTGATTATTTGCAAAGTTTTTACATTTCTCAGGGTAAAAATACCCGTTTTATTATGCACAATAACTTGACTAATGCGCCATATAGGTATATTATATATTACTGGTAATAACTTGTTTGGCAATTAATGTGTATACATATTAATTTCCGTGGAGAAAGCATGAAGAAAAATTATTTTATGACGGTTATTTTGCTTGTGCTGGTGGTGTTGGGAGTTGCTTCCTGCGGGGTGCAACAAACTGATGTTTCCGGCAAAGTTAAAGTAACTTTTGACTTGCAGGGCGGTGAGTATAAAAACAGCAAACAACCTGTAAGTTACTACTTTGGTTTTGCCGAAGGTGCCACACATCTGATAAAAGATATGTTTGTTACGGAAACGGGCTATGCCGTAAAATACAACGGCTACGAAGTGGAAGGCTGGTACAGAACAAAAAACGCCGATGGCACTTTTGCAGACAAATGGAACTTTGAAAGCGACATAGTTGGCGACGAAGGCGTTACGCTTTATGCCAACTGGCAACCGGAAATAAAGTTTACGTACCAAATTGTGTGGGTAAACCCTGAAACGGGCGACGAAGAAAACATTGGTATTCCGTACGTTGTTGATGCCGGCAAAGAGTTCAGCGATACTCGTGCCAACGCCACCAAAAAGAAGCCGACCGGCTACACCTTTTTGAATTTTACCGACAAGGACGGAAACGACTGGGACAGTTCGTTTAAGCATCCGGGTGGAACGGAAAGCACGGAAGTGAAGGTTTACGCAAAATACATCAAGGGCAATTGGGCGGTTATAAGAACGGCTACCGAATTGATAAAGAACGCAAAAATGGCAAACCTTTACCTGATGAACGATATAGATTTGGAAGGCGCATCATTCAGCTTTGGTAACTTTAGCGCAAACCTGGAAGGCAACGGCCACAAAATAAGCAATTTCAGCGTGGCTTACGTTGCTACCAAGGGCGGTTTGGTCAGCGACATAAACGATGGCACACCAAACGTTTTGTACATCAGCTTGCTGGGCAACGTTAAAAATGCAACCGTAAAAAACGTAACTTTTGAAAATGTTACAATAGATGTAAACGCCACCAATCCGCTTATCAATCGCATTTATGTGTGTCCGCTTTGCGCAAACGCTACGGCAAGCACGTTGGAAAACGTTGTTGTCAAAGTAAAATACACCTGCACGGCAACCCCGTGGGATGCGGACGACAAACAAACGCTGAAAGCGGAAAACCTTTACGAAGACCTTTGCAACGGATTTTTGAACGTTGACGAAAAAAGCGTGTTCAATAACGTTGCGATTGTTCCGTCAAATTGAAATTTTTAAGGAGCTTACGATATATGAAAAAAACATTCACAAAAATTATCAGTGTTGCACTTGCCACGCTTATGTTGGCAAGTTGCATGATTGTTCTTGCTTGTTGCAAGGACGATCCTCAAACCAAGTATTACGACAACAAAACGGATCCTTTGGTATTTTCCACCCAGGAATTGGACAAAGTATTCAATCCGTTTTTCTCAACCAGTGCAACGGATAGCAACGTTGTAGGCCTTACACAAATAAGTATGCTTGGCAACGACAAGGACGGTAAGTATACCTACGGCGATAAAGAATCTGTTGTTGTAAAAGATTTGGAAATAAACACGGTAGGAGAAGGCGAAAACCAGACGACGACTTACAAGTTTGTCCTTAAAAACAACGTTCGTTTCAGCAACGGTAGTTATCTTACCATGAAGGACGTTTTGTTTAACCTTTACGTTTACCTTGACCCGCAGTATACCGGTTCGGCAACAATGTATTCTACAAAAATTGTCGGCTTGGAAGAATATCGTACGCAGGCAACAAGCGAAAAGGAACAACAAGCCTTCAAAACGCAATTTGAACTTGAAGCCGACAAGAGAATGAGCGCACTTGTTTACGCATGCAAAGATATTTTGGACGACCAGGACGAAGCACTTACCACAGCCGAACTCAAAACACGCCTTACCGCTTATTCTCAAAACAGCGTTTACGAAAACGTTCTTGTAGATTTTAACAAGGCAGACGAACTTTTCAAAGAAGAACTTGCAACCGACTACTCCAACTCTGTAGATGCTTACACAGACATGTTGTTTGTGGACAAGGCAGGCAAGGAATACCGCGGATTGTTCACTACCGACGTGGAAGTTTTCCTTTACAACGAAGGTTACGTTACATGGAACAAAAAAGAAGGCAAGTTGGAAAGCGCACTTACCAATAACGTTGCTGATTTGAAAAACTGGACGAAAGAACAAGCCATTGATATTGTTTACGGCGCAAAAATGCCTATGAGCGTGGAAGAAATCCTTATGTACTGGAACACAAGTGTCCTTCTTAAGGAATATCTTACCAACCTTGCAATGGAACAATACTTTGTTGTTCACGGCAACGAAATAAAAAATATTTCCGGCATTAAGTTTGCTAACCAGTCTAAATCTGTTACCGTTAACGGCAAAACTTACGGTGTTCCTGTTTACGCCGACAACGAAAAGAACCAAGTAACGGAAGGCAACGAAGTACTTTCCATTACCATAAAGGGCGTTGACCCGAAAGCTATCTGGAACTTTGCTTTTGCCGTAGCACCTATGTACTACTACTCTAACGAGGAACAAATTGCATTGTTTGACTACAACGAACACTTTGGTGTGGAATACGCATCACAAAGCTTTATGACCAACGTTGTAAAAAATCCGGACAAAATCGGCGTACCTGTAGGTGCAGGCCCTTATGCAGCAAGTAAATCAAGCGGTGGCATTGCAAACGTAGGTTCCGGCGACTTCTACGCAAACGGTATGGTATACTACGAAGCTAACCCGTACTACGTAATGGGTGAACCGCTTATCAAAAAGGTACAGTACAAGGTTGTAGCAAGTTCTCAGCTGTTGTATTCGTTGTATGCAGGTGAAGTTGACTTTGCCGAACCAAACGCCAAACCGGAAACAATTGCTGAACTGGACGGCAAAAAGAGCGAAGGCATTGCAAACAAATCAATACAGACTGCGGGCTACGGCTACATTGGCGTAAACGCAGGCAAAGTGCCAAGCATTTACATTCGTCAGGCAATTATGCATGCTATTAACACGCAGGAATGCGTTGACTACTACAAGACAACTGCGGATGCTATTTACCGTTCTATGTCAATGTCCAACTTTGCTTACCCAACAGGTTGCACGGCTTACTACCCGTACATCGGAAGCCCTATTCCGGAAGACCTTTCCGTGGTTAGCAAAACGTACAGAGAATACGTTGAAGACAAAGGCTGGACCGCCGGCTACACAATGACGGAAGCCGAACAACAAGAGTTTTTGAGATATTTGATTGTTGACAAGGCAGGATACTCCGACAACGGTTACGGTTTGTTTGTACAAGGTTCCAACCAACTCAAATACACCTTTACCATTGCCGGTGAAGACAGAGACCACCCTGCATTTGCCGCTATGAAGCACGCAAGTGAAATTCTTAACAAGGTTGGCTTCCAGATTACCGTAACAACCGATGCTAACGCACTCAAAAAGCTTGCAACCGGCGACCTTACCGTTTGGGCTGCTGCGTGGGGTTCTACCATTGACCCGGATATGTATCAGGTTTACCACAAGGATTCCACCGCAACTTCCACACTTAACTGGGGTTACAAACAAATAAAAGCCAACGTTGGCGGTAAGTACGACTACGAAGTTGCACTTATTGACGAACTTTCCGACATTATTGACCGTGCCCGTGAAACGCTTGACCAGGACGAACGTGCAATTTTGTACAGTGATGCACTGGATATTGTTATGGAACTTGCCATAGAGTTGCCTACTTACCAAAGAGACGACTTGTTTGCTTACAACAGCAACAAAATTGATACGAGCACACTTACGCCGGATTCACAAACATCTTCTTACAAGGGACTTACAAGCGAATTGCACCTTATTTCCCTTAACGTAGAAAAATAAAAAATAAAAAAGGTATCGTTTATCTCCGAAAACTCCTTCGGAGATAATCGTATGTACGCAACATGTTCAAATACATCATCAAAAGATTACTTATTTCAGTGGTAATTTTGCTGGGCGTTTCCGTTATTATTTATGCACTTGTTCGCTTGATGCCAAACGACTATATTGACACCAAGTATGCATCTCAACTGCAAAACGGTACGCTTACGCAGGAAGACATTGACTATTTCAAAAAACTTTACGGCTTGTACAGTCCGGAAGCGGAACT
>JAZLJV010000061.1:0-4119 GCA_045618025.1 Clostridia bacterium | reverse complement strand
TACTTTGCGACCCGTAGCACACAGCACATCTATCATGTTTTGCACATCGGTAATGTTCGGACAATTATTCAGTACAATTACATCATCGGTAAGTACCGATGCACCAAGCAGTGCCAACGTGCAGTTTTTTGAACCGCACACATCAACTGTTCCACCAAGTTTATTACCACCTTCAATTATGTAATCCATTTTGCCTCCAAATTATTATGTGCTTGTTTTGATAAATTCAGCAATAACCCCATAGCCGACATAAACACCACTAAAGATGTTCCACCGTAGCTTACAAAAGGCAACGGCAACCCTGTCGGCGGAATACTGCCTGTTACTACGGCAAAGTTTACCAGCGATTGCACTGCCACAACACTTGTTATACCTGCAGACAAAAAGCAATTGAACTTGCTTGGCGACTGCATTGCGGTTTTTATACCACGAACAATAAGCACCGAGTACAGCAAAAACAATACCGTTGCGCCAAACAATCCGGTTTCTTCACCTATTACGGAAAATACAAAATCACTTTCCGCAAAGGGCAAAAACAGATATTTTTGCCTGCTGTGAAAAATACCGACCCCAAAAAATCCGCCACTGCCAAGCGCATAAAGCGATTGTATCAGCTGATAGCCCTCACCTTTGGGACTTGCCCACGGATCAATAAACGCCAATAGTCGCTGAAAACGGTACGGCTCGGCAATAATAAGCAACGGCACAGCCATTACAAGCGGTATACCAAGCAAACACAAGTGCTTAAGCGATGCACCTCCCACAAACAGCAAAACCACCATAACAATTGCCATACAAACGGTAATGGACATGTTTGGCTCGGTGATGATAAGTGCACAAAACACTCCGCCTACCAAAATAACCGGTAAAATATTACGGAACTGTTTCATATCGGTTTTTGCCATATACTCCGCCGAAAACAGCACCAGCGCAAACTTGGCAAGCTCCGACGGTTGCAGTGAAAAACCGCCAAAACCAATCCAACGTTTTGCGCCGTAGTTCTCTATGCCGATATGTGGCACAAACACCAAAGACAACAACACTACGCAAATAACTACACCGACAATCCAAAACTTGCGTACAAAGCGCAAGTCAATAACCGCCAATACCGTCATTACCACCGCACCAACAACAGCACCGACAAGTTGCTTTTTTAAAAAATAAAATTTGTCGCCGTAATGCACTTGGGCAGAGTAATAACTGGCACTGTAAACAAACAACAACCCAATGCACACCAATGCAACTACAACGGCAAGCAAAACAAAATCACACCTGCCTTTTGACGTCAGCAAAGAGCTTTTACCGCTTTGCAAAATGCTTCACCCCTTTCAGCGTAGTTTTTGTAGCCATCAAAGCTGGAACATGCATTGGACATAATAAGCGTTCCTCCCATAGACAACAGTTTTTGGTAACCTACATTTACAGCTTGTTCCAACGACTCACACATCTGCACATTTTTGTAACCGTATTTGCGTGCACTACTTGCTATTTTGTTGCTTGTTTCGCCAAAAGCAGTTACAAAAAACACGTTTTCGGGCAATTTTTCAAACAAATCGTCAAAAGACGAACCTTTGTCATAACCGCCGAGAATAACCGCAACGTTGCCACAAAGCGAGTTCAGGGCAGTTAGTGTTGCATGCACGTTAGTACCTTTGCTGTCATCAATAAAAGTTATGCCGTTTTTTGTGCAAACCGTTTCAAAACGATGCGGTAAAAAACGGAAACTCTCCAAACTTTTTACCGCTTGTTTCGCCGATACGCCCAAAAGCGTTACTACAGCCACAGCACAAAGCGCATTGGATAAATTGTGCTTGCAAAGTGTAGATAAATATGTACCGGGCACTTTTTCGGCAAATTTCGTTTTTGCCACATAACACTCGCCGTCAAAAAAGAAATCTGCATTTGCTTTATAGGTGCTGTAAAACAGTTTGTGACATTTGCATTTTTGCGATACTTGTACCACGTTGTCGTCATCAGCATTAAAAATTGCAAAATGGTTTGTGCTTTGATGCAAAAAATTGTTGCATTTTGCCCGCACGTAGTTTTCCATTGTTTTGTGATAATCCAGATGGTCAACGTCCAGACTTGCCAACACACTGATGTACGGATCAAAACTTGTGCAATCGTCAAGTTGAAAACTTGAACTCTCGCAAATTACAATATCATTTGTAAAACAATTTGTGGCCAAAGGAACTCCGCCGTTACCAAGTAAACTGCACGGAACACCGCTTTCCGTCAAAATGTGTTTTACCATTTCGCAAATTGTTGTTTTACCGTTTGTACCGGTAACGGAAACCCACTTGTCGTGCAAATACTTACTGCAATAAGCCAACTCTCCGCTTATTTTTGCGCCACGTTTTATTGCAGTTTGCACAACAGCGTTTTGCTTACTTATGCCGGGCGAAATAAGCAACAAAGTATTACAGTCAAACGCAAGTTTGTCTTTGGGTATTTCCGTTTTTGTTGTGTCATCGTCATAAATAACAGCATCGTTGCCCAGCTTTTTCATTAACTTTTTTAAGGCAAAGCCGGTTTTGCCGTTTCCAAAAATAATAGTTTTCATTTTTACTCCACTACCGCCAGAACAAATGCCGAAACAAGCGTAACACAACCGTAAATTACCGCTATACGTGTTTCGCTTAAACCCTTTTTTTGCAAATGATGGTGATACGGTGCCATCAAAAACACCCTTTTGCCTTTGCTCAGTTTGTAATATGACACTTGAACAATAACCGACACGCAGGAAACAACATACATTATGCCTACAAGCGGAATAAACAGTGTTAATCTTGTAAAAATTGCCACACACGCAACAAGTGCACCAAGTGCAAGCGAACCGGTATCTCCCATAAATGCTTTTGCGGGATAGCAATTGAACAGCAAAAATGCCAAAAGCGCACCAATGCTTACAAAACAAACAGTCAAAATGTTTTCGCACTCGGCAAGTGCCAACGTATCGCCAATATCACATAACTTTTGTTGTTGCAAAAGCAATAACACAACCATACCCATCAAATAACAAATTGTAGTTGTGGTTGCAAGACCGTCCAATCCGTCGGTAAGGTTTACACCGTTTGTGCAGGCAAGGTAAACAAAAATAACAAACGGCACAATCCATTTGCCTACCGAAATACTTTTATTGGCAAACGGTATTACCAAATTGTCCCCTATGGAAGGCTCTTTGTACACAAAAAATGCCACAGTTACAGCTATTGCAAGTTGAACAAAAATTTTTTGATAAGGCTTCAAACCCAAGTTGCGCTTTAACCGCACTTTCAAAAAATCGTCCAAAAAACCTACAACGCCGTAGCCAACAAACACCGCTACAAAAAAGTAAAACAGTTGATTATGCTTGCAAAATAAAAAACCGGCTACGGTAATACTGAGAATAAACGCTATCCCTGCCATAGTAGGTGTGCCACGTTTGGCGCTGTGTTCGGAAACGTAATTCAGTATTTCCTGCTTGGCATTTAGTTTTTTTAATAATGGCAACTCGGCTTTTATCAAGACGACAGTTACAAAAAATGCAAAGAGCAATGCCGTAAAATTTACAATCATTTTTCACCTTTTAAGTATATTATGTAGGCCGTTTGCAAAGCTTTGTAACAACTTCCACGTCGGAATACGGATACTTTCGCCCCCTTATGTCCTGATATTTTTCCGCACCTTTTCCAAGCACTGCAACGGTATCTCCGCTTGTAGCCACAGTCAAAGCAAACTCGGTCGCCTGACTGCGATTAAGTATTACTTTGTAATTGCATTGCATGCCTGCTTCAATATCTTTGGCAATGCAAACTGGATCTTCGTAACGTGGATTATCGTTGGTAATAACGGCAAAATCGGCATAGCGTGAAACCACGTTTGCCATAAGTGGTCGTTTGAACTTATCTCTGTTACCACCACAACCGAAAACAACAATAACTTTGCCGGTTGTAATGCTTTTTACGTACGATAAAATGTTATTTATACCGTCAGGCGTATGAGCAAAATCCACTACAACATTTACACCATCACTACGTTTTATCAGTTCGTTGCGACCTTCAATAAAGCATATTTTACTCAGAGCATTAACAATGTTTTCCGCCGTTGCACCAAGTAGCATACCTGCCGAACAAGATG
>JAZLJV010000060.1:0-11175 GCA_045618025.1 Clostridia bacterium | reverse complement strand
TTGCGTTGTGTTTTTTTGTATGGCAATTTTGCTGAATTGCCGACCACCGCTTGCCACTAAACGTTTGAATATTTATAATTTATCGGCCGTTTTTCGGCATTTTGCATTAAAAAGTACTCGGTAATTTTTCAAAAAATTTTGACGGCTGACGCCGTCGGAAAGTGCAAATGTGCATAACTTTTCAAAAAATATTGTTAAAATACAGTCCTTTTACCATCAAAAACCGCAAAAACGCTTGACACTTTCGGGGGGGGTAGGTGTATAATACAATTGAGTAATAATATATTATGCAAAAATTGCATTATATTTGTGTGCAAAATTTGTTTGCAATTTGTTGCATGTTTACTTAACAAAATTCTAAAAAGGAGGGAAATACAGTAAAATGGTATTATTGTTTGCTTACTTTTTAATCAACTGCATAATTTCTCTCTTTTTGGAACGCAAAAAGTACAAAACGGCCACCGTTGCGCACGTTATTCTTTTCACGTTCCTTTTGGTGGGTCTGCTTCTTAGTGGTAAAGTGTTGGCTGTTGTGCCTGCATTAAATCACATTTTGGGCGACTCCGTTGTAGCTTTGTTGCAAAAATCCATCATAGGCACTTACGGTACGTGGCTTGCACCTATGTTGGTGTTGGAAATTGCTACAATTTTCCTTACCATTATTGCTTGTGCCATAACGGTGGTGCACATTGCCGAGGTTTTATCCTCCGGCAAAAATATCTTTCAACAAACAAATTCTACCAAGCGTCATCAAACGGTGACCTCGGCGGATGAAATAGTTATCGCTAAAAAATTTATGTTAAAGTGCAGTTATTTGTGTTAGCGTGTTGTTTTTTCGCTTACAAAAAACTAAAAATATTTTAACAGGAGAATTTTTTAACAATATGAAAAAACTTAATAAAAAAGCGTTCACCATTGTTGAATTAGTCATTGTTATTGCCGTTATTGCAATTTTGGCAGCAATACTTATCCCTACTTTCACCAATGTTGTTGAAAACGCACGTCAAAGTAACGACACGCAAGTTGTTCGTCAACTTAACAATGCCGTTGCAATAGAAAGTGCCTACAATCAAGGCAAAAAACCTGCAACCATGCACGAAGCTGTTCAAATTGCTGATGCTTACGGCTACCGTGTTGGCCAAATCGTGGCAAAATCTCAACTTTCCATCGCTTGGGATAACCACAACAAACGTTTCGTTCTTCTTGATGAATCTCAAGGCGATTACGGTAAATTTGTTTTCCCAATCAATGAAACCAGCAATGACGAAGGTCTGATTGCTGAGAAAGATACTATCAACTACTTTGTAGTTCGTCAATCCGTTCCTACAGAAGGAAGAAGCGCATTGTATTCTATCTATGCAAGTCCGGAGTGGAAAGGTGGCGATAGCATCACCGTTTCCGTTGGTTTTGATGCCGGCGACCAAACTTTTAAAAGCATTACCTACAATCATAACGATTCCAACAACTTTTTAACCGTTGGTATTCGTACAAACTCTTACGAAACAGCCTTAATCGTTAATGCTCCTCACGATACAATCAATCACTACGATATCGCCGGCTCCGTTAACGTTATTGAATCCGCAATGGCTTCCTATCACGAATACGGCAAAGTTCCTTTCCTTGAAGTATCAAAGGGACGTATCGCTCTTGAAGAAGGCGCAGAAGTTGAAAAACTTCACTTCAATACTAAAACCGAATCATTAAATGATACCCAAGACGAAGTTTTAACAAAATCAACAATTGCATTTGACGATATCATCGTTGCAGCAGCTGAAGGCGTTACTCTTCCTGAATTTTCTCGTGATACTGTAGAAATTCAAGAAAACGGCAACTTGGTTGTTGAACTTCAAAAAGATACCAACAACAACGAACAAACCGAAAAAGATTATATCTGGCTTTACAAACAAGGCGTAATTTCTCAAATCGTAGTTGTTGATGAAAAAATTGAAGGTATAGAAGCCAAAGTTGAAACAGATGGCGAAGGTAACACCAACACAAAGTTTGTTGCAACAGACAATGAAGAAAAAGTTGTTGCTTTGGGTGTTTCCGAAAAAGCAGCTGAAACTCAAAAGGCTGCTGTGGAAATTGCAAATAACTACGCAGGTAACAACACAAGTGGTTCAATCACAGTTGGCGAAACCGAAGTTGAACTTCCTAAACTTGATAAAAACGGCGACCTTGAAGTTGTTGCAGGTGTTGCAACTGCTGATATTGCAGAAAAACTTGGCGAAGGCAAAACTGTTGAAGATGTAATTTCCGCAAGCAAAGAAGATATTGCAACCGCTGTTGCCTCTGTTGATGCCAACAAGAAGTCCGAAGAATTGCAAGGCAAAACCGCTGAACAAATCAAGGAAGAAGTAAAAGAAGTTACTGTAGCCGAAGGCGGTAAAGATAAAGAAGCAATTAAGGAAGAAGCAACATTTGATAAGGTATTGAACTTTGTGTCAACTATTGACACTCTTGGTTGTGGTGAAACCTATAAATTTGAAACAACTTTAGATTCCAAAGATATAGTTTGGGATTGGGAATGTATCTATGATGTTGCCGATGGAACGGAATTTGATAACGGTTCTTTGACATCTTACTATTATAATTGCACATACACAATCAAAGCAACGTTGGGTAGCAGAACAATCTCTCATGATGTAACCATTACGCCTTATCATGCAGGAACAGGAACGGAAGATGATCATATTGAAATTATCAATTACACTCAATATTCAAATTTGCTTCGTGGAAATCGAAGATTAGCATCTGATTATTCTTGCTATATTTATTCTATTGGTAAATACGATAGCAATTTTGATCCTACCGGCGAGAAAACTTATATTGATTTTGTTGATGATATTGACTTTAACTGGACTAACCCTCTTTGCGATTCATATTATGGATCAAATAAATTATACTGCTACAACCTTGTTATTGATGGTAAAGGACACACAATCGATTATGCTTATGGTGCTTTATTTTCACCTTATTGTGAACATTTGGCATATCGTTTTGGGGATTTTACAGTTAAGAACTTAACACTTGATAATTTTGTTGGAACATATTATGGCAATGCATTTGGATATGGTGGTTCAAAAGGGGGAACAATTACCCTTGAAGGAATAAATGTCAATTTTAGTCCTGAGTATTA
Source organism: Clostridia bacterium (assembly GCA_045618025.1). Taxonomy (GTDB): domain Bacteria; phylum Bacillota; class Clostridia; order Christensenellales; family CAG-314; genus Fimimonas. The sequence continues at coordinate 8,036 of JAZLJV010000060.1, read as the reverse complement.
TTCAAAAGATTCCGATAGTCGGGTTTCATACTATGGATCTATGTTGGGTTGGACATCTAATAATCCTATTGTCTTTAGAAATTGTAATGTAACTAATGCCAATGTTAACGGAAATAGTGGTTGGGATGGCGGCTTTGTAGGTAATGGAGAGAATGTGACAATTGAAAATTGTTCATTTAGCGGTTCAGTTACTGCGCCTACTGGCAATGCAGCAGGATTTATAGGTCAAGGTGGCAGTAGCGTTGAAATTAAAAACAGTCAGATTATGCCTGGATCTATAATAAAAAATCAAGCTGCCGGTGGATCTGTTCAAGCATTCGGTACCACAAAAACAAATGGTTTAGTTAACAACAGTTTCTACGGAAGTTTGGTTTGCGATACCGAATCTAAAGCTACTCAAGCTCCTGGTTGTTGGAGTAAATCTGATCCGGCTCTTCCTGCAAATTCATTTGTTATTGATGAAAATAGAAACATTACTTATGTTGGAACAGAACAAATTTCAAAAGTTAAAGTTACTTACTCTTATGCAATCGACAGACTTATGACAACGGTAAATCCTGTCCGCTTTGACGGATATATGCCTACTACTATTTATAGTGAAGAATTTGAAAATGTAACAAGCAATTCTCAATTTGTTACTATTCAAGAAATCACCAATATAGTAAACGTAGTTGATACAGAGTATGTTTCTAAAGTATTTAATGCAACTGATGATACTTCTCACCTTGTTGCAGAAAACAGATTGGGTGAAACAGAATTCTATCTTGAAGGTACTACTATCTATGTTGATGGTCGTGGTTCATGCCCTGCATTCTTCAGCGGAAGCGCATCCTATTCTAAAGATACCGGAGAATTGACAGCTAAGAATATGACTTCTAATTTTGCAAGCATTACTGTTTATGCTTATGATGCTAATGGCGAATTGCTTGGAACTAACGTATTAAGATATGGATTTGAAATAAAATGAGAAATAAGTTATTAAGAATCCTATTAATTGTAGTTGTATGTTTTGTTTTGGCGTTCTTGTTTGTTGGCTGTAAAAAGCAATCAAGTAATGAAGAAAAACCACCAAGGTCAATAGAACAAGGTCAAAGAGTTGTCCCTTCCGTTGATTCAGATCTCCCTCCAATAGATGATCTTGATCCAATGCAAGGACAACCAAAAAAGTAATTTCCACGAACTACTTCTTCGTAGAAAAAATTTAACAAAGTCAAACAAACAGGGCGACCGTTTTGGTCGCCCTGGATTTTTATCTTTTTTGGGGTATTTGCTATTTTTTTGCGCAAAGTAATTGTAATTTTGTGCGAAGTGTAGTAAAATAGTGGCGCTAAGGAGGCATAGCTCAGTTGGTCAGAGCGCTCGCTTCACATGCGAGAGGTCGTGTGTTCAAGTCACACTGTCTCTACCAGAGGCTCAACGGTTGTTGGGCTTTTTTTGTTGGTATCAAAGGCGTTTTTGCCAAAAAACCGTTATTTTTATTAAAAAAATTGCAAAAAGGGGGTTGAAATTGTGTTTTTGTTGTGATAAAATAGACTTCCAAAAAAGTTTTATGCAATTACGCAAAGGAGAACGACCAAGAAAGCAAAATACGCAAAAACCCAAAAATCGTTACTGAAATTTATCTTCCTTTAATATGCTAAAAGGCGGGACTTTTAACCTGCCTTGTTTACCACGCATATACTATAGGAGGATGATTAGGGTGTTAAATATACAACTTGATAAACTTAACAGAGGTGCGGAAGCGCCTGATAAAACTATTGCCAACGCTGAAGGTCGCTATATTGGCAAAATTAACGAAATTGCCGGCAAAGTGCTTGACAACAACTTGAAAGTGGTGCTACTTGCGGGACCGTCGGCATCAGGCAAGACAACTACAGCTAACCTTATTGCTGATACGCTTAGCAAAAACGGGAAGGAGTCGTTTGTGATTTCGCTTGACGACTTTTACCGTTCACGCATGGATAAAGACTATCCTTTGCTTGAAGACGGCACGCCGGACTACGAAAGCCCGAATTCGCTTTGCTTGGATGAAATTCGCCATACGCTGAGCAATATTGCCGAAGGGAAAAATTTTGTATTGCCTAAATTTGATTTTAAGCAGGGCGCACGTGTAAGTGAAACGGAGCACAGCGCCATTACCAACGGGTGTGTTATTGTGGAGGGACTGCACGCCCTTAACCCACTTGTTGCCGACAGTGTGGAAAAAGACCGTGCGCTTAAAACTTATGTAAGCGTACTTACCAAAACTATGGCGGGAGAAGACCAGGTGCTTTCCTGCAGAAAGGAACGTTTTGTGCGTCGTTTGGTGCGAGACTCTATTTTCAGAGCATCTTCCGCCGAACGCACTTTGGGCATGTGGGATGCCGTTTTTGAGGGCGAAAAACGCTATTTGTACCCATTTCAGGAGACGGCGGACGTGGTTGTGGATTCATTCCATTACTACGAGCTTGGCGTGTTAAAAGACCGTGCATTGGAAATTTTGGTGAACAGTACGGTAAAAGACGAGGCGTACGTGCGGGAAATTATTGAAGGCTTGCAAAAATTGCAGACCATTGACCTTGGCCTTGTGCCTGATACGTCGCTTATACGTGAGTTTACGGCAGGCGGTGTTTACGAAAAGATTTATTGATTTTTAACGGAATTTTTATTGGCGTGGAACGACAGGATTGTTGTCCACGCCTTTTAGTTTGTTTTTTTATATACTTAACCTTTGCAACGGCTTGTTAATATATTTGGTATAAAAACCAGCCATTGTTTTTTAGTTTGGCAAGGTGCAGTGCCGTTTTTTGCATACGTGTGTGCAGTATTTGCCGATAAACTCTTTATGTGCTGTGTACAATAATAAATACACGTACAAGCTTTGGTAAGCGTTTGGACTATATGTGTGATAACTTTAACGCATCAATAGTTGGTGCGCAGTAATTCAAAAATGAAAAAATAGTACAATATTTTTCGCTTTTACACTTGCGGAATAACGTATGTTTTGTTATAATATATTTAACAAATGTTAAACGTTAATAACTTTTGCGAGGAATAATGAAGAAAGTATACGTTTTGTACAATGCACAATCGCACGGCATAAATGCAGTGCGTAAAAAAATAACGAAAACATTGGCACAGCAGGGTGAAGTTGCCGTATTTACAGAAGTATCTACAGTAAATTATGACACTTTTTTTGCGGAAATTGAAAGCGATGCCAAAGTAATGGTGGCAGGTGGCGACGGGTCACTTAGTCGGTTTATGAATGACGTTTACGGCAAACCGCATTCGCAACAGCTTTGGTACTATCCTGCGGGCAACGGTAACGACTTTTTTAAGGACATAACCAACTGTAGCAAACGGCAACCGGTTTGCATTGACGGTATTGTTGCACATTTGCCTTGCGTAACAATAAACGGCAATAAAAAAATGTTTGTAAACGGCGTTGGTATGGGGTTTGACGGTTTGTGCACTCATCAAGCCAACGTGTGCCACGAAAAGGGCAAACGTGTAAGCTATTTCCTCTGTGCCGTAAAGGCATTTCTCAGCCATTTTCAGCGCCCTACGGCGGTTATTACCGTTGACGGTGTAAAGCATGTTTTTAACAATGTTTGGTTTACCGATGTAATGAATGGCCGTTATTGCGGTGGCGGTATGATGTTTGCACCAAAACAAGACCGATTTAGCGGTAATCTTACGGTGTTTGTAATGCATGACGGTAACGTATTAAAAACTTTGCTACGGTTTCCTAAAATATTTAAGGGCAAGCACGAGCGCTACAGCGATATGTGTACATTTTTGACGGGCAAAGAGATTACCGTTTGTTACAATGCTCCGCATTATTTGCAGGCTGACGGTGACGTGACGGAAAATGTAAGCGAAATAACCGTTCGGGCATAGCTATTACGGCGCAGACGTATAACGTTTTGCGTCTTTTTTGTGCGTGGGTTATCAAATGCTTTACAAATACAAAATGTATGTTAAAATAAGTGTATTATGAAAAAAGAAAAACGTTATATGTTTTTGGCGTATATCGGCATATTTGCTATGGTTATCGGCATTGTTCTGGCAACGTTGACCTTAAGCGGAGTGCTTGGCAATACGTCAAGAGCTTTTACAATTGCCGGCGTTTTGTTTGTGTTTGGCATGGTTGTGGCGCAGGTGAGTAAAACGCAGTTGAAAAAAGCAGACGAACAACCACAAAACGTTGCGGAGGATCTTCAGAACAAAGGTATAGTTGCAAAGTATATTCCGCAACAGCAGGTAGGTACTCTTGCAATGTACGATGCTTTTCAGTCCCAAGAGGACAAGTTTGATCAGATCGCCCTTATGGATAAGACGCAGTTTGTGGTTTATACGGCAAAATTGTTCAGTTACAACGGCTATATGGTAAAGTTGACCTCCGTTGTGGATAACTACGGCGTGGATTTTTTGGCGGAAAAAGACGGCGAGAGATGGGCGATAAGTTGTATTCTTGCCAACAAAGTGCTTTCTTCGGCGGAAATTACCGGCATAACTGCAGGTCAAAGCCACTATGCTGTAAATGGCACTATGGTGGTCAGCAATTCTTACTTTGACCGTTCGGCAAACGTTTTTGCACGTGAAAACAACGTTAAGCTTGTTGACCGCTCGGTACTTTCAAAAGAGTTTATGCATTAGCAAAAAGGCAGACGATATTTCGTCCGCCTTTTATTTTATATATATATAATTATACACAATACTCGCGCGCGCACGTACATTATAAATAGCAACTGCCCCGAGCACATTTTTTACATGCACCGCAAGACAGTTTGCGTTGGTAAACGGTGTTACATACGGCTAACGTTGCAAAAACAGCAAAAAATCCGACTGCAAGTGTAAGCGGAATGCTGTTCCATGCCAATTGCGTTTGGTAAATAAGCAAACATGCCAAGTAAGATGTAGCAAGTTGTATCGCCACCGCACCAAGACCTTTTTTAATACTGCCCTTTTCCTGAAATACCGTGGAAATTGCAGAGATGCAAGGCACTGTAAGCAAATTGTATACAACAAAGGAGTACAGTGCCACTTTGCTGTCAAGTGCGGAAAGTAGCGGTGCGCCCTTTAGTGTTACGTTAAGCGATGCAATAACCGTTTCTTTGGCAATCAATCCTGAAAGCGTTGCCACGGCAAATTGCCATTCGCCAAAGCCAAGTGGTGTAAATAACGGTGCAACAATTTTGCCCATTTGTGCAAGCAAACTGTTTTCTGCAGACTGTGTAAACCTCAGTTGCGGGTCAAAACTTTGTAAAAACCAGATAATTGCCGAAGAAGCCAGAATAATCGTGCCGGCTTTTTGCGCAAAAGATTTACCCTTACTGCACATTTGTTTCCATATTGTTTTAGTTTCAGGCAGGCGGTAGGGAGGTAGTTCCATTGTAAAAAACGAAGGTTGGTTGTTACTTAAAATTTTGGCAAACAAACACACGACGACAATTGCCAAAACGCTTACCAGGTAAAAACTTGTGGCAAACAGTACCGCAAGATTGGCATCATTAGGGAAAGCTTGTTTGGAAACAAATGCAATAACCGCCAATTTTGCCGAACAGGGTACAAAACATACGGTGGTAAGTGTTGTCTGGCGTTCCCGTTCACTTTTTAGTGTGCGTGTTGAAAAGCACGCCGGTACCGTGCAACCTGTCCCCAAAAGCATACAAACAAAACTTTTGCCAGAAAGTCCCAATCCGCACAGTAGGTTATCGGTAACAAACGCCATGCGTGCCATATAACCGCTTTCTTCCAAAAAGGTTATTGCGCCGTACAAAAGCATTATTTGCGGAACAAACGAAAGCACCGACAACACACCGCCAAGCACGCCGTCACAAATAAAACCGCAAACGGCTTTTTGCCGTACGGTTTGTTGAATGAGTGTAAACAACCACGGTGTAAGGCGGTCGGTAATAAATGAAGTCAGCAATCCACCGGCCCATTTTCCCATAGAGATGTAAAATACGGCAAAAGTAATAAGGGCAAAACACGGTAGCGCAAGATATTTGTTAAGTACTATTGTATCCAGCACCGATTGTTTGTTGTCGGTTTGCGTCTTGTTTATGCAGTTTTTTGTAAGTTCTTTTAATCTTTGCAGGCGCTGTTCGGTAATAGCGAGGGAGGCGTTGCCGTCGGGAAAAACCGTTTGCACAATATTTTTTACTTGGTTTATTTTGTATTCCGTAAGTTTGAGCACGGCAAACACATTTTCATTTTGTTCCAGAAGTTGTGTCGCAAAATACCTTGCGTTTTGTTTGGGAACATACTTTTCAAGGCGTTTTAGAACGCTTTCCGTTTTGCAATCAAATGCAAAAGTTTTGTGCGACTTGCTTGTTTGTGTAAGAATGCAGTTAACAAGTGCGGTAAGTCCGGTCTTTTCCGTTGCGCTTATTTTGCACACCGGCACACCGAAGTATTGCTCAAGCATTTGCACATTGGTTTGCAAGCCTTGCTTGTTTGCTACGTCACAAAGGTTAAGAGCAATAACCATTGGCATGTCAAGCTCTGCAAGTTCTTCTGTAAGTAGCAGGCTTTTTTGCAGACAGGTGCAATCCACAACGTTAACAATCAAATTCGGCACGGAACTTGTTACAAAACCGCTTGCCACCTTTTCGTCTGCGGTAAAAGGCGCAAGAGAAGTTACTCCCGGTAAATCAACAATTTCCACATTTGGGTGATTCTTCAGCGTTCCCATCTTTTTTTCCACCGTAACACCTGCCCAATTACCGGTTTTTTGGTTGTCTCCCGTAAGAGCATTAAAAAGTGTGGTCTTTCCGCAATTTGCATTTCCGCACAGTGCAATTACAAAGTTATTCATAGCATCGCTCCAAAACGTATCGGTTCAAATCCGCTGTGCGAAGGCAAATTTTGCAACCGTTAACGCTTACCGCTATTGGGCTACCGCTTGGTGCAACCTGTACAACAAACAGCTTTGCATTTTTTACCAATCCACTTTTTGCAAGATGGTTTACCTGTGCAGATATTTCACGGTAGCCTGCAATGCGCCAGATTTCTCCTTTTTTAAGGCTTAAGGCGCTTTTAAAATTTTTTTTGAAAAAGTATCGTTTTTTGTTTGACATTTTTTGTTCTCCGTATTATTATATGTAAGCTTGTGCCGAAAACTACGGCAAAGCAAACGTTTTTGATAAAATATGTTTACGCAAATTTGCATTTGCATAGCATAGTTTTTGTTGAAATTGTGTAATATTGACGTTGAGTTGTAGTAATATTTGCTAAAAAAGTGCGTTTGCGCATTTGCTTTGAAAAATTTCAAAAAAACTTTGAAAAATTTTCAAAAAGTAGTTGACAATACAATTCAACTATGATATTATTAGTAGGCTGTCAGGTAGGAAGCAACTTTCTGCTGGGATAGCACCGCTGATGCGGTAACAAGGAACATTGACAACTGCATAACAATATTAAAGTTTAGAGTAAAATATTAACGTGTGTTAATATGCAAAATCACAAAAAGATTTTTGCTGCAATGACGCAGAGTTAATAAGAGTAATTAATTCAAGGATCTAAATTTGCGAAAGCAAATAACGTATAAATTATACGATCAAGCTACAAAGAGCGTATGGAGGATGCCTTGGCACTAAGCGCCGAAGAAGGACGTGACAAGCTGCGATAAGCTGCGGGGAACTGCAAATAAGTGTTGATCCGCAGATTTCCGAATGAGGAAACTCACCATGTTGTTGACATGGTACCTTTACACAAATACATAGTGTACTGGAGGGAACCCGGTGAACTGAAACATCTCATTAACCGGAGGAAAAGAAAGTAAATTAACGATTCCGAAAGTAGTGGCGAGCGAAATTGGAAGAGCCCAAACTTTTAGTAGTGATATTAAAAGGGTTACGGACCCCATAATTCACGAAACATCAGTAGTTGAAGTAGTTGGAAAGCTACACCAAAGAGAGTGACAGTCTCGTAAGCGGCATTGATGTTCGGAAGGGGGTATCCAGAGTACTACAGGACACGAGAAATCCGGTAGGAATATGCGAGGACCATCTCGTAAGGCTAAATACGACTTAGTGACCGATAGAGTATAG
>JAZLJV010000059.1:0-22423 GCA_045618025.1 Clostridia bacterium | reverse complement strand
CCTTTATCATTTCATCAGGAAGGTAAGCAACGTTCATATCTACCAATGTGTAAATATTTTTACCAATGTGCTTGAACATACGTTTTGCAATGTAGCAATCGCTTACAATAAACGCATCACTTACGTTAATTGCACGTTTTGCACAAGCGGTGGCATTGCAACAAGCCATAAGCATTGCAAGTGGTGCATCGGTTGCCTTTACGTATGCGCTTTCCAAAGCCTTGTTACGTTCGGTTTTTTCTTCAGCTGTTTCGTGCGGAAGGTTCATAGCGTTGATAACATCCGCAAAAGCATTGTTGTCGTTTTCCGACTGTTTTATAAATTCTTCACGAAGTTCCTTTGCTCTGCCGGCAATTTGTTTGCAAACTGCAGAACTTTCACCTTGTTTTTCCAATTTTTTAGCGGAAACATTCATTGCTTTTTCAATAAGTGCACATGCAACTGCGCCCATCATGCCAAGTGCGCTACCGCCTGCAGGCGTAGAGTTATCACTTGCAAGTGCATCAAGGTAAGGTGCAACGGTTTTTTCCATACATTCTTTGTTCATAGTAAAATACCATCCTTTAATATGATTAGTTTTATTATACTCATATTAAAATAAAAGTCAATATCCTATTTGCATAATTACGTAATTTTGTTGTAAATCAATGCAAAATAATGCGGTTAAGACGTTTTTTGAATTGTTTTGACAAAAAAGTTGACAATAATACAATTAAAACCGTTGACAATCGGCAACCATAGTGATATATTAATAGCAGTAATTAGCAGTCGGCAGTTTTGAGTGCTAACACTCACGAGTTTTTTGTGACAGGAGAAAATGCAGAATGCTTTCCGACAGAAAAAAGAAAATACTTTGTGCCGTTGTTGACGGCTACATAGAGACATCTACACCAGTCAGTTCCAAAGATATTCAGCAGTGTTACGTTCCGGAGTGTTCTTCAGCAACCATCCGTAACGAAATGTCCGCATTGGAAAGTATGGGGTACTTGGTGCAACCACACGTTTCCGCCGGTAGAGTGCCAACCGAGAGTGCTTTCAGGTTTTATGCCAATGAGCTGATGTGTCGTGACCCGCTTACGCAAAGTGAAATTGACGTAATAGAAAAATACTTTTTGCAAAAAATAACTTCCGTTGAAGAAGTTGTTGAAGCGGTAGCACGTGTTATCAGTGATGTTACAAACTACACTTCCGTAGTGGTAAAGGAAGACCTTTCCGACTGCATAACGTCCATAAAGCTTCTGGATCTTTCCAACGGCAAAATGTTGGTAGTTATTGTTACCGACGCACGTCTTTTGAAAGATGCCGTGGTGGAAATTCCCGAAAACTTTACTACGGAGATGCTTCAAACGGCGGAAAACTGGCTTAACCGCTTGTTTGTCGGCCGGCACGTTTCCGACTTTTTGAATTTTAACTATCCTCTTGCTATTGCAAACAGCGAGTTTGAACAATTTAACGTATTGTTCAAAAAGATTATAGACGTGTTGCGCAAAGTATCTTTAGCTCACGGCACGGAAGTAGTAACGGACGGTTCAAATAAAATATTTAACCACAGCGAGTACAAGGATATGGCAAACGCACAAAGCTTTTTATCCACTTTGGAACAAAAAGAGCGCTTGGCGGAAATTTTTTGCGATGGTGAAGATAACGGTTGCACAATAAGGATAGGTGCGGAAGATAACGCTCCGGAAGGTTGTTCGGTAATTTCTACACGCATAAACCTTGGTGAAAGTGTCAGCGGTAGCATTGGTGTTATAGGGCCGGTGCGTATGAATTACCGTAAGGTTGTATCCGTGCTTGACCGCATAAGCTCAATGTTAACAAAAATAATTGATGGAGACAGTAATGAAGGAAAACAAAACTGATATGTCAACGGAAAAAGAACCTACAGAATTGCAAAAACTGCAAGAACAAGTAGAAGCTTTGACGGCGGAAAACGAAAAAATACTGCAGGAAAGTGAAGAACTGCAGGCGGAAAACGAAAAATTGAAAAAACAGGTTGCTCGCATGCAGGATTCTTCCGAAAAAAGCGAAAAATATCTTGCACAACTTGTAGCTATGAAAAACGACTTTGACAGCTACAAACGCCGTATGAAACTTAACACGGAAAATGCCAAAGCGGAGGGTGTGCAATCGGTAGTTAACGGGTTGCTTCCGCTGGCAGATAACTTTGAACTTGCGGAAAAAAGTATTTCCGATGTAGAAACGCTAAAGGCTTTTCAGATGGTACATGCAGAACTCAAAAAACTGTTCGGAGAACTTGGCGTAAGTCAAATGGAAGTTTTGGGACAGCCTTTTGACCACAACACAATGAATGCCCTCAGCAAACTTGACCGTGGCGAAGAAAACACCGACAAGGTTGTGGAAGTTTACAAAAACGGCTACACAATGGGCGAAAAAGTTATTCGCTATGCGGAAGTTATCGTTGGCGCATAGGCAATGATGAATCAAAAATTATGAATGGTGAATTAAGTACGGCGATGCCGACATTATGAAATTATGAATGATGAATTATGGAATATTTAACACAACAAAAACGTTGTAAAGTTTTGCTGATGCCACGCTTTGCGTGTTCTGCAATTCAACATTCATCACTCATCATTTACAAACAAAGCAACAACACGCCGTAAGGCGTTTGTAATAAATTGAAAAGAAAATAGGAGATATATAACATTATGGGAAAAATTATTGGTATTGACCTTGGTACAACCAACAGCTGTGTTGCCGTTTTGGAAGGCGGTGAACCGGTTGTTATTGCCAACACTGAAGGCAACAGAACAACCCCTTCCATTGTAGGTTTTACAAAAGACGGTGAAAGACTTGTAGGACAAGTTGCAAAACGTCAGGCAGTTGTAAACGGCGACAGAACGGTGCTTTCCATCAAACGTGAAATGGGTACTGCTCACACTGTGGAAATTGACGGCAAAAAGTATTCTCCGCAAGAAATTTCCGCTATTATTTTGCAAAAACTCAAAAACGATGCGGAAAGTTACCTTGGTGAAAAGGTAACACAAGCGGTAATTACCGTTCCGGCATACTTCAGCGATGCGCAACGTCAGGCAACCAAAGATGCAGGCAAAATTGCCGGCTTGGAAGTTCTCCGTATCATCAACGAACCAACCGCAGCCGCACTTGCTTACGGTTTGGATAAGGGTGAAAACAAAAACCAAAAAATTCTTATTTACGACTTTGGCGGTGGTACGTTTGACGTTTCCATTTTGGAAATCGGCGACGGCGTATTTGAAGTTTTGGCTACCAACGGCAACAACCACCTTGGCGGTGACGATATTGACCAGGTAATTATGGATTACCTTGTTGCGGAATTCAAAAAGACCAGTGGTATTGACCTTTCGCAAGATAAGCAAGCCGTTCAACGTTTGAAGGAAGCAGCGGAAAAAGCAAAAATAGAACTTTCTTCCACCATCAAAACCACGGTTTCTTTGCCGTTTATTACTGCGGATGCAACCGGACCTAAGCACTTGGAAGTGGAAATTACCCGTGCCAAGTTTGAAAACCTTATTGAAGGCATAATCAAAAAGACCATTGACCCGATGAAACAGGCAATGAGCGACGCAGGCCTTTCTTCAAACGATATCAACCGTGTTATTCTGGTTGGTGGTTCAACACGTATTCCTGCAGTTGTGGAAGCCGTTAAGAACTACAGCGGAAAAGAACCTTACAAAGGCATTAACCCTGACGAATGCGTTGCAATAGGTGCGGCAATCCAAGGTGGTGTACTTGGCGGAGAAGTAAAGGACGTATTGCTTTTGGACGTTACTCCGCTTTCACTCGGTATTGAAGTTTTGGGTGGTGTAACAGCAAAACTTATTGAACGTAACACAACAATTCCTACCAGCAAATCTCAGGTATTCTCTACCGCTGCCGATAACCAAACCAGCGTAGATATTCACGTACTACAAGGTGAACGTGAAATGGCATCGGATAACAAAACGCTTGGTCGTTTCAGTCTTTCCGGCATTGCACCTGCACCAAGAGGCATTCCGCAAATTGAAGTAAAGTTTGATATTGACGCCAACGGCATTGTTCACGTTACGGCAAAAGACCTTGGTACGCAAAAAGAACAAAGCGTTACTATCACGTCCTCAACAAACCTTAGCGAAGCCGACATTGACAAGGCAGTTAAGGATGCGGAAAAGTACGCCGAAGAGGACAAAAAACGCCGTGAAGCGGTGGAAATCCGCAACGGACTTGACCAGATGATTTTGTCTTTGGAAACTTTCATCCGTGAAAGTGGCGACAAACTTGAAGAATCCGACAAAGCCCAGATTGAAGAAGATATCAAAAAGGGCAAGGAAGTTTTGGAAAAGAACGTTACGGAAGATATGAAGGCGGAAACGGACAGAATTGCACAAAACAGTTCCAAAATTTTCCAGAAGTTCTATCAACAAGCACAGGCACAACAAGGACAAACTGCCACTCAGGAAGACGGCAGTGAAGTTCACTACGAAGACAATAACTGATAGGTAAAAAAAGGAAGCCTTGTAAAAACAGGGCTTCCCCCTTTTAAGCATTATGGCACAAAAAGATTATTACAGCGTTTTGGGCGTGGAAAAAACTGCGTCACAAGACGAAATCAAATCGGCATACAGAAAACTTGCCAAGCAATACCACCCCGATTTACACCCGGGCGACCAAACCGCAGCGGAAAAATTCAAAGAGGTAAACGAAGCGTACTCCGTTGTAGGTGATGCGGAAAAACGTGGTAAATACGACCGTGGCGAACTGAATAACGACGGTTTTGGCGGTGGGTACAATCCGTTTGGCGGTGGTTTTTCCGCCAGTGGCTTTGACGATATTTTTGATATTTTCAGCAGTGCTTTCGGCGGTGGTTTTGGCGGTAGCAGTCGCAAACGCACTACGCAAAGTGTAGGCAGTGATATTACCTGCAAAGTGCAACTTTCCTTTATGGAAAGTATTTTGGGTTGCAAAAAAACCGTGAATTTTCAACGTACGGAAAAGTGTCCGAGTTGTCACGGTACAGGCGCCAAAAACGAAGCATCCTACAAAACCTGCGACAAATGTCACGGCTCAGGTCAGGTACGGTACACGCAAACCACGCTTTTCGGTACGCAAGTTACCGTTGGTGCATGCGACAAATGCGGTGGCACGGGACACGTTGTAACGGAATCGTGCAAGGAGTGCGCAGGCAGAGGCATTGTTAACACCGGCAAATCCTTTACCGTAACAATTCCCGCAGGTGTGGAAAACGGTAGCGTCTTGCAAATAAACGGAGAGGGTAATGCACCTCGTGGCAAGGACGGCAGAAACGGAAGTTTGCTTCTTGTTTTGGAAATAAAGCCAAGCAAAGTGTTTGAACGTGACGGCAACGACCTTTACGTGGAAGTGCCGGTAAGTTTTGCAACTGCGGTTTGCGGTGGTGAAGTGGAAATACCTTCACCTACGGGCGTGTTTATTCACCGCCTTGCTGAAAACACCGTCAACGGCAGTACGGTCACGTTCCGTGGCAGAGGTGTAAAAAGTTCACGTGGGAGCGGTAACCTTATTGTTAAGTTTATGGTGGAAGTGCCGACCTCTCTTACACGTAGCCAAAAAAAGAGCTTGCAGGATTTTGAACGTGACTGCACTCTTAAAAGCTACCCGAAGAAAAAAGCATTTTTAGAAGAAATCAGCAAACTGTACGAAAACAAATAATTGTTGCATTGTATGTAACCGGTTTGTCTGCAATTGCCGTTAAAGCAGAGGGCAATGTGCGCAAACAAACTCAAGTGTTTTGCAGATGTTGCACCTGCAAGTTAAGTATAGTAGTTCTGATACGGACGGTTCTTTGCAAATCGTCCGTATTTTTTGTTATAGGTATTTGGCAAAAATTTGCAAAAGATTTGATTACTTAAAGGCAATAACAGTTTTTGCACAGGCAACATATATATTTTTTGTCAGGCTGTGGCAAAGGCGTAGGGCAAAAAACGTTTTCCCAAAGTCACCAATTATTATTTTTTTATTCTTGTAATGTTTTTTTCGCACCGCCGACACGGTTGGTTTGCATCTTTTTTACCAACGCTATTGACACGCTAATTTGCGTATTGTATAATATACTAAAATAATGCAAAGGAGAAAACCGGTGGACGATAGGATATTGGAACCTCAAAAGTACTACACAGAGCAACTAAAAGACGAATTTGCCGAAAATACCACCAAAATGTTTGACCAACTTGTAAAGCAGTCGGGCATAAACGAAGAAGCCAATCGTCAGACTTGCAAAGAGTACTATGCCGAGATGGAAAACGTCAAAAATGCATCCGCATTGCTTGCAAAAAAGCGTTCACTCAAAACTTTTTTGATTGTTTGTGAAGTTTTGGCGTTAATAATGGCAGTTGTATGTACGGTTTGCGTTGGCAACCAATCGCTTTCCGCTACGGCTGGGGTAATGCTTGCTTTGGCAGGCGTAGGACTTTTTGTTGTATGTTTGTTGGTAGTAAAGAAGAAAATCAATCCTGCCATAAGCGATGCCGATGCATTGCTACAAAAGCATCAGTCGTTGGCTAATCAAAAAAAGGCCGAGGCATTGGCGCAAATGCAACCGCTAAGCCGTCTTTTTGATAGTGATATGACACGCCAATTGATAGTAAAATCCGTGCCAATAATAACCATAGACCGAAATTTTAATGTACGTCGTTACGACTATCTTTCAGGCAAGTACGGCTTGGGCGAAAACGGCAAAGACGAATCGGTGCTTAACGTTATGAGCGGTGAAATTATCGGCAATCCGTTTGTAATTCAAAAAAATTTGGTAATGAATATGGGCATGGAAACCTACTACGGTTCTTTGGTTATTACGTGGACTACCAGTTATACCGATTCGGAAGGTCACACGCATACCGAAGTGCACACGCAAACACTTCACGCCAGTGTGGAAAAACCAAAACCGTTTTACAGCAAACGTACAACGCTTATTTACGGAAACGAAGCTGCACCCGACCTTGTGTTTTCACACGAGCCTACTCATGCTGAAAGTCTGACGGAAAAACAACTTGAGCGTAAAGTAAGGCAGGGCGAACGCAAATTGGAAAAGATGTCACGTAAGTCCATCAAAAACGGTGGTGGCTTTACCGATATGGCCAATGATGAGTTTGACGTATTGTTCAATGCCGATGACCGCAACAACGAAGTACAGTTCCGCTTGCTTTTTACCCCGCTTGCACAAAGAAATATGCTTGCTCTTATGAAGGGTAAGCCGTACGGCGACGATTTTTACTTTAACAAACGTCAATGCCTGAACTACATTTCATCCGAACACTCGCAAAACTGGGAAATTGATACGGATCCGAGTCGTTACCGTTCCTTTGATATTGACGTATCACGCAAAAGCTTTTTTGATTTTAATACAAATTATTTTCAATCGTTGTTTTTTGATTTTGCTCCGCTTTTGTCTCTTCCGCTTTATCAACAGCACAAGCCAAAGGAGTACATTTACAAAGAGGTCTACAAAAACAACTACACCGGTTACGAGGCGGAAACACTTGCTAATGCAATGGGACAAAATGTGTTTGCTCACCCCGATACCAACACAGACGTAATTCTCAAAACACGGTTTGTTGCCAAATCCGGCGGAAGCGACTTGTACCAAGTGGATGCTTACTCGTTTACGGCAATTCCGCATACCGATTACGTCAGCGTTTACGGCAACGACGGCAATTTTCACAGTGTACCTGTAGATTGGTACGAATATGTTCCGGTCAGTTCGCAGTCGGAAATATGCCTTAAAGAACTTGATTGTTCCGACACCGAATATATGGACAATACCCAAGTGCAAAAAGCCGGTTTATACGGCGCTTACAAACACGGCATTTTTGCCGGTATTTCTCACCCAGGCCTTGATTATTTTGAACAGGCCGTCAACAATGCTCTTAAAAAATAAATATAAAGGAGAAAAAAATTATGGCTAACATGTTAGACGAAATGAATGCACCTGTAAACGAAGGTAAAGACGTTCAGGTAATTGCAAAACAAATTCCTGTAAAAGTCGGTGCAGGTTCCACGGTATTTCAGATATTGCTGTGGATTTTGATTATTCCCGGTATTGTATTTTTGTTTATGAAAATAAACGCAAAAAAATACTTCCAACAGTTGGAACAAAAATTGCAACACGATGCTTCACAAATTGATAACTATCTTGAGCAACGTGTGGTAATTTTGAAGAACTGCGCACGTCTTTTGGATAAAGCTATTGATTTGGACAAAGATACGTTTTCAAAAATTGCCGCTTACCGTGGAAACGGTGGTGCTGAAGGTGACCAGGCACGTAACGACGTTGCCCGCAGTATTGACGGCGTAAATACGGCAATAAACGTTGCTTTTGAAAACTACCCTGACCTTAAAGCTCATGCTGAAATTGCCGATGCAATGCAACAAAACAGCTACCTTCAAAAGGAAATTACCGCCGCTCGTGAACTGTACAACGATACAGTAGCTGCCTGGAACCGTGATGTTTTTGCATGGCCTACCAAAATGATTGTTGCCGCTAAGGAAGGTTACACAACACGTATTCCGTTTGCTACTACAACGGAAATAAAACAACAAGCTCGTGAAGTTTTGTTTTAAGCAAAAAAAGCAGATAAGTTTACCGTACAATAATAGCGTTTTTGCTGTTTTGTAAATATTTATCTTCATTTGTAAAACATTGGTTTTACACCAAAAACAGTGGCTTATAGGCACCGTTTCAAAGCACTCCGCAGTGGGTGCTTTTTTTGTTATTTGTGTTTCCGTTGCTTTTACAAAAAGTTGGTTTTGTTGCACAGTGTAGCGCCTACGTGCAAACAAAACGGACATTACGCAGTAGCATTGTAGTGGGAGGTATTTTTATTGCATAACACTTTGGTGCTTAAACAAAAAACCGTTTTTTACCTATTGTTTTGCATTTTGTAAATGAAAAAATTATTCTATAATTTTCTTTTGATTTTTCCGCTGTTATTCCTTTACAAAAATGCAAAATTGGTGTAACCTTATGTTACACATAGTAAACGGAGAAACCAAAGATGAAAGTTATTTCCAGCGACTTGCTTCGTGGCCATATTGATACGTTTGTGCTTTCAGCACTTATTGACGGTACCAAGTACGGCAACGAAATTCGCAAGTTTATTGCAAAAAAGACAAACAATTTGTACGAACCTAATGAACAAAGCCTGTACTCTTCTTATCACCGTCTGGAAGATATGGAGTGCATAAAGGGTACGTGGGGCGAAAACATTGGTGCCACTCGTAAATACTACACCATAACGGAAAAGGGCAAGCGTGTTTACGAACTTAACAAACGTGAGTGGGAAAACGCCAAAATGCTGATAGATATTCTGATTGGTTAGGTGCAAAATGAATTACAGTGAAATTACCGTACGTACCAACAGCAAAAATGCCGAGCTTGTGGCATACTTTTTGCAGGAAGTTTGTATGGACGGCATAAGCATTTACGACAAGAACGATTTGGATAACGGTAGCTGGGACTACAAGGATGAAGGCGCCGAACTTATTTATGAGGCGGAAGTGTTGGTAAAAGGCTATTGCGAGCCGAGCCAAACGGCAAATGCACTTGCATATCTGCGTGCCAACCTTGCCCATCTTGAAAGTGCCGGCAGTCTGCAAATAACCGTAGGTGAAGTGGACGGCAATGCTTGGGTGGCAAAGTGGAAGGAAACTTTTCGCCCTATAGAAACGGAAAAACTTGTTATTTGTCCGGAGTGGCAAAGCGTTGAAACAACCAAAACAGTGTTCAGTTTTGATACCGGCGTGGCTTTTGGCACCGGTCAGCACGAGACTACTTCTATGTGCATAAACTTTGCGGAAAGCCTTAACCTTTGCAACAAAACCATTCTGGATGTAGGTTGCGGTAGCGGTATTCTGGGGCTTTGCTCGTTACTTCTCGGTGCAAAAAACGCAACTTTGGTGGATATTGACAGTCAGGCGACAGATGCCACCAAGCACAACGCTTCGGTAAACAACCTTACTAAAAAAACCACCGTGATAACCGGCGACCTTACAACGGATGTTCACGGCACGTTTGACGTGGTTTTTGCCAACCTTACGGCGGATATTCTGGCGCTTTTGTTTGACGGTATAGAAAAAGTAGTGCATCAAGGCACGTACGTTATTCTCTCAGGCATACTTGACGTAAAGCTGGAACAGGTGGAAAAGCTTTATACTACCAAGTTTACCAAACTTGCGGAACTTGCCAAGGGCGAGTGGCGTGCATTGTTGCTTAAGGCAGAATAGTTTTTTAAGGCAATTAACTTTCCGATTACCTTTTACTTATTGAAGATATGGATATTTCGGTTTTTACATTGGGCTGTAAAACGAATTTGTACGAAAGCGGACAAATAGTTACGGCGCTTATCAACAAGGGACACAACGCCTTTTTGGGGCTCAAAAAGGCAGATTTGTACGTGCTTAACACTTGTGCAATAACAAAAGAGGCGGAACGCAAGTCCCGTCAACTTGTTGCACGTGCAAAACGGCTTAATCCTTGTGCCAAAATAGTTGTTGTAGGGTGCGCTTCGGAAAAAAATGCAAAGCAGTTCAATAATATTGCCGATGTGACGTTAATAAAAGGTACTGCTGGCAAGACAAATGTTGCCGATGCAATTTTACAGGCAGGCACCAATGTGGAACGTTTGCCTACCACCTACGAAGAAAGCGTGTTTTCTGCGCAACAGCGCACACGTGCTTTGGTAAAAATACAGGATGGATGCAACAATTTTTGCAGTTACTGCATTGTGCCATACCTAAGGGGGCGTAGCCGTAGCAGAAAAATTGCCGACGTCGTTAAGGAGGTGCAAAGTGCATCTTTGCCGGAAACGGTGCTTATCGGCATAGATATTTCGCAATTCGGCAAAGATACCGGCGAAAGTCTTCCGCAACTTTTTACCGCTTTGCAGGGCACGCAAACACGAATAAGATTGGGTAGTCTGGAGGCACACGTTGTTACCGACGAACTGCTTAAAAGTCTTACGCACGTCAATTTTTGCCCGCATTTTCACTTGTCACTTCAAAGCGGTAGCAACACTGTACTAAAGCGAATGAACCGCAAATATCTTACTGAGGAATTTGCCGATGACGTGACAAAAATTCGCCGTTACTTTCCCGATGTCGCCATAACTACGGATGTTATTGTGGGTTTTTGCGGAGAAACCGAACAAGAGTTTGAAGAAACTTGCCGTTTTGTTAAGGAAATAGGCTTTGCGGACATACATGTTTTCCCGTTTTCCAAGCGAGAGGGCACGGTGGCTTACGGTTGGGAAGATGTTGACAGTGCCACAAAAACTTGCCGTGCAACCGTGCTTGGCGAAATAAAACAGCAACTAAAGGACAATTTTGTCAACCGGAATGTTGGCAAAATTTATCCGGTTTTGTGTGAGGCAAAACACGGCGAAATGCTTGAAGGCTACACGCCAAACTACATTCGCACCTATTTTGAAGGCAATTTGCCTGCGGGAACGGTGGTAAACGTTAAAATAATTGCACCTTACAAAGACGGTGCAAAAGGAGAAATTGTACTATGAACGACTGCATTTTTTGCAAAATAGTTGCAGGGGAAATTCCTTGCTACAAAATTTACGAAGACCAAAACGTGTTGGCATTTTTGGATATTTCCTGCGATGCCGTAGGGCATACACTTGTAGTGCCTAAAAAACACTGCGACAACGTGATTACCGCTGACGGAAAAAACCTTTCCGCCGTGATAAACGCCGTTAGCAAAATATCAAAACATTTTGTTGAAGATTGCGGATTTGAAGGCGTAAATATTTTTAACAACTGCGGAAAAACGGCAGGACAAACGATAATGCACTTGCATTTTCATATTATTCCACGCAAAAACGGCGACGGAATTGAAGGTTGCACTGCCAACCGCAAAATAGAAATGGATCTTGCTGACATTTGCGCCAAACTGACAATGCTGAAATAACCTTTTCAACCGTTTGTTTGTCGGTTAAAAAAACTGCGAAAATTTGTCGTATTTAATTGACTTACGGCATTTTTTGTGGCATAATAGTCAGGTAAAAAATACCGATTGGGTAAAGGAGGCGAAAAAATAATGGCAACAATCAAAGTAGGTGAAAACGAAACTTTGGATAGCGCTTTGCGTCGTTTTAAGAGACGTTGTGCACGTGACGGCATTATCGGAGACCTCCGTAAAAAGGAACAATACGAAAAACCGAGCGTAAGACGTAAGAAAAAGGCTGAAGCAGCACGCAAACGTAACCGTGGTTAATAGTTGTTTTTACTAAAGATACTGTCTATCAATTTGATAGGCAGTTATTTTTTTAATAATTGTTTTGTTTACGGAGAAAAATGCTATGACTTCTTTTAAGCAATATGCCAAGCAGGCAAAAGAACGTATGAAAAACGGATTTTGGGAAAATGCCAAGCAAACCTTGGAAAAGGAAAAACAGGTGGCTGCTACATTGGGCGTTAGCGAGTGTGTGGCCGTAGAAGAACAAAAACGTAAATTGTTTTGCCAAATTTACAACAAAACGGCATTTTCCGAAGAGGAGGAGTTTTACCAAAAAGTAGTGGAAATTTTGCAAAGTGAAGAGACGGTGCTTAACCCCATTATGCGTCTTGCAGATAAATCCGTATTGCAAACCCTTTCCCCTACGGAAAAACAAACTTACCTTGCCAAAGTTGCACAACGCTACCGTGAGGCGGTAGAGCGCTACAACCGTTTGCACAGTTGATATTATAAAAAGTTTGTGATATAATACAAAAAACGGAAGTGAGAACAAATGCCAAAGATAACTGATATACAATTTCAAAAACGTAATAAACAACGGGCAAACGTGTACATTGACGGCGAATTTGCTTTTGGTGTGGAAATGCTTACCGTTATGCAAATGGGACTGAAGACGGGCAATGAAGTCAGCCAAAACGACCTTAAACAGGCGGTTTTTCAAAGTGATGTTTCCGTTGCTTTCGGCAAAGCGGTAGATTATCTTGCACGTGCCATGAAGACGGAACGCCAGATGCGTACCTATCTTTCAGGCAAAGGCTATGGTGAAGACGTTGTTGACGTTGTAATGGCTAAACTAAAGGACTACGGCTATGTTGACGATAAACGTTACGCCAAGCTTTACGTTGAACAAAACTGCGCAACAAAGGGCGAAATAAGGCTTAAGCACGAACTTACACAAAAGGGCGTAGGCAAAAACGTGGTGGAAACGTTTTGTGAACAGGATAGTGAAACAAGTCGCTTAAATGCAACACATCTTGCTGAAAAATATATGCGCAATAAGCCTTGTGATAAAGCCACGCTGGCAAAACTTCAGCGCTATTTGTTGGGACGTGGCTACAACTATGACGTAATAAATGCCGTTGTGGCAGTTTTCAAAAACAAATGTGACGAAAATTTTGACGACGAATATTGTTAAAGGACAAATTTACCGCTTGGGCAAATTTGCCCTTTTTTACTTGCCCGTAAAATATTTGTCGGTTTTTTGTAAAGGCTGTTTTTATTTTGTTTGTGCGTTGGTGTTTTTATATAATTTGCCAATGCAAAGACGGCATTTGTTTGTTTTTATTGTAACGGCACTCAAAATTGCTTTGTCGTTTTGTTTTTGCACGGTTTTTGTAAAGTTTTTGTCAGTATGTTGACTGTGCTTGCACTAAGTGTTATAATTATCAAACAGTTAATTTTTTTCAATACAAATAAATACGGAGGAAGTATGAAAAAGAAAATAGCGATTTTATTACTGCTTGTCTTTGCTTTTACCGCACTTTTTACTTTGACAAGTTGCGGTATAAACGATTTGCTTGATAAACTCAAGCCGGATTCAGGTGATAATCAGCAACCGGATCAGCCTCAGCCTTTAACGTGCAAAACACTTTGTGACGTTTGCGGAAAATGTACCGATAACTTCTGTTTGCATGCTGATCACGCCGATAAATGTATGTGTGCAAGCACGGCTGACGGCAAACACCTGCTTGTTGATATGGACGGTAACTACGGTGGAGATTATGCCAAAGCTTTGTATGGCTCGGGCGCACCGCTTAACGGTAAGTACGATGTAGCAAACGACATTTATTATACTCAAAACGACTACTACGCTCTCAAGTGCACCGATACACGCACAATTTTGCCTCGTTTTTCGCCTTATCAACAAACAATGGCAAAAACCGACGGTTTGGCTTGTATGCTGATGGTTTTGAACTACTTTGGTGAAGACGTAACGGAAGAATTTACCGAAACTCAGCTGATGATGAGGTACGAAGAACTTAACGGCACCAATGTGTCTTCGGCAACCAACGGCACAACGGTTAAAGGCCTTGTTGAGCTTTTCAACGACATAGGCTATCTTGCCGACGGCAACCCGTTTATTCCTTCGTCAACAGGTTCATCGGTAAAAGCGGTGGAGTTTACCGACTATTTAATAACGGAAATGGAACTCGGCAACATTGTAATGGTGCGTTTTCAGGATGGCATCAACTTCCGTTGGCACGTTGTAATAGGCGTTGATACAATGGGCGAAAACCTTACCTATCTTGTTCGTGATAATGTATTTATTTTTGCCGACCCGTGTGATGACAGTGACCACTATCAGGACGGTTACAGCATTTCTTCCGCTTCACGTTTTGCAACATGGTGGTTAAAACAAGGTTCAACCACAACGTCCAACGCTATGGAGTGCATTTCAGTGCATGCTCCAAAAGCGTTCAATTTGGCAAAAGATAATGCCAACGACTTGGTTGACAGCGGTGTAAACCAAGCGCCTGAAAGACATTTGTTACTTAATGCCGACGGCAGTTTTGGCGGATCGTTAAACATAAACCTGTACGGCACTGTTGAAGAAAAGAACGGCTTTATTGATACGACCGTTGCCGGTTTGGAATATGACGGTTTGGGTGGCATAGAACACACAACCTACACATACTTTGCATATCCCGATTACTACAATATGAAGCCGAGTGCCTCACGCTATATTTTGGAAAACTACAAGGCATTTCAACAGACGGAGGCTTCTTCCTGCGGTATTTGTTCAATTTTCAGCGTTTTGAACTACTACAACTACGATTTTTCTCAAATACACAACAACAAAGATATCAAACAACGTGCAAGTTTGTTTGCAAGTGGTAAAAAACCTACTTCAAATAGCGGTAACGTAACTTACCAATATTGGAACAGTTCAAAAACATCAACTTTCAATCAGATTGATGCTAACGATAACGGTCGCAAGCAGGAAGCGTTGACACTTATTTATATGGCTAATGACAGCGCATTTGATAGCGGTACAAAACTGTTTAATAACTACGGTGGTGTGGGCGCAAGCAAACTTAAAAACGTGCCTAAATCACTTGGCTACAGTGGCATTCACTACTACAGTTCAAGTAAATATCACGGCGTTTTTCCTACCTATTCCGATTTTTCCAAATGGGTAATCGGTAACTTGAATAAAAAGCAACCTATGTGCACCGGCTGGTGCCCGGTAAGTGGCCACTGGACTACAATTATCGGCTACGACAATATGGGTACCGATTTTATCTACGACGATGTAATAATCATAGCCGACTCGCATGACGTTTCCGACCACTATCAGGACGGTTACAACACCTATCCGGCAAGTATGTTCTGGGCACAGTGGCGTAACGGTGGCGGTGGCACTTTTGAACAATACGTTTTTGTTGACAACCCTCACAACTGAAATTTTGTCAGAGACGTTAAAATTCAGTCAAAACTTTTTGTAAAAAACAAAGAACCCGATTTTGTATAAATCGGGTTCTGTTTTATTGACAAATTAGAACAAATGTTCTAAAATACAAGCGGAGGACAAAAGATAACAATGGACGTACTGCATTGCGACTTAAACAATTTTTATGCATCGGTAGAGCAAGTGATAGACCCGATGCTTTGTGGCAAACCGGTTGCCGTCAGCGGAAATGCCGAAAGCAGACACGGAATAATTCTTGCAAAAAACTACGAGGCACGTGCCTTTGGTGTGCAAACCGGCGAGGCAATTTGGCAAGCCAAGCAAAAGTGCCCCGATTTGGTGTGCGTTTTACCGCATTTTGAGTACTACGTGCATTTTTCCAAACGTGTGCAGGATATTTATTTGCAGTACACCGACCGCATTGAGCCGTTTGGTCTGGACGAGTGTTGGTTGGATGTTACTCACAGCAAGTTTTTGGGTAGTCCTACAGAGATAGCAAACAAAATTCGCCAACAGATCAAAACGGAAACAGGTCTGACAATTTCCGTAGGAGTTTCCTTTACCAAAACTTTTGCAAAACTTGGCAGTGATCTTAAAAAGCCGGACGCCGTAACGGAAATAAGCCGTACAAACTACCGCAAGGTGGCGTGGAACTGCAAAGTGGGTGAAATGTTGTTTGTCGGTAAAAAGACGGAACAGGCACTTAACGCTATGGGCATTGTTACCATAGGCGATTTGGCAAATGCCGATGCAACACTGTTAAAACGTCATTTTGGCGTAAACGGTGAAAAACTTAAGTATTCCGCTAACGGCTGGGATGTTGAGCCGGTGCGCCTTTACTACGTGGATAGGGAGATAAAAAGCGTAGGACACGGCACTACAACATTGCGTGATATGCTTACCTATGCCGATGCGGAAAAAGTGTTGTTTTACCTTTGCGATATGGTTGCAACACGTCTTCGCCGTTACGGCAAGCGTGGTAACGTGGTGCATTTGGATGTACGGCGCAATGACCTTTCGCACGAAAGCCGTCAAATGGCGGTCAATGCCACGTTTGTTGCCAATGACATTTACAACTGCGCAAAAAAACTACTGCACAGCTGTTGGAAGGCTACAAGTGACCTGCCTGTGCGTACACTTTCCGTGCAGGTAAGCGGTTTGCAAAATGTATGTGAAGGTGTGCAAATGAACATGTTTGCAGACAACACGGACGAACAATTGGAGTTTCAGATAGACAAAATACGCAAAAAATTCGGTTTCAATTCCATCGTGCGAGCCAGTTACATCGGCAACGATTTGCTTTCACAAAAACTTTTCAGCGAAGAAGACCTTTTGCCCTTCAAACGTTAGTTGAAAAACAGCAAAACAGCCACATAATTGATTTTGACGAAAAATAATGATAGAATAATTGACTGCAAAGCATAAATTTGGGAAGATATCGTGTTAAAACTTGATTGCGTTATTGGGCAATAAAATGAAAAAATATGATTTGGTAAAATTGATAAATCAAAAACCGTATGAAAAATACGGTTTATCAAACGAAATGCGCGGAATATTAGTTAACGTAGATGTTTACTATGCCGATGTGTAATTCATTTAATTTGGACGACTACAACATAGTTAACGTGAAACTTACCGATTTGGTTGTTGAGAAGGGAAAACTTTCGGAAAACAGCAAAAACAGCTTTCGTTAAAACTTGGCGATTTGATGTAAAATGCAACAACAATTATTGAACCGCCTTTGGTCAATACATACGATATGGTTGAATTGCTTGTTGAAAACGAAAAAATATGCAAAATATGACGTTCACCAAGGAGATGCCGGTTGCGTTGTGGACGATAATGCTGTTCAAAACTGCATACTTGTTGACTTTTCGGGCGTTGACGGCAAAAATAATTACGGCGACTGTATTTAATGTTGCCGATTTGAAAGTGATAGAAAAGTAAAGAAAAAGGCCTACAAATTGTAGACCTTTTGTTTTTTTATTCTTTTTCCGCAGGGGTTTGTGGAGTGTTATGTTGCATTTTTCCGTAGTAAGCGTTAAAAGAAAGTTTCTTTTTTACGGCATCAATAACGGTAGAAATAGCAATGGTGTTGTGTCCGCCTTCCGGTATAATAAGGTCGGCCTTTGCCTTTGAAGGTTCAACAAACTGTTCGTGCATTGGTTTTACGGTGGTCAGGTATTGGCTTATAACCGATTCCATCGTTCTGCCACGACGGCGCACGTCTCTACGTAAACGGCGAATAAAACGCACGTCGGCATCGGTATCAACAAACAACTTTATGTCGCACAAATCGCACAGTTCTTTGCTGGTAAAAATCAAAATACCTTCCACAATAATAAGTTCGGCGCTTTCCGTCTTTTCCCACTTTTCATTGCGTTGGTGTTGAGAAAAATCGTAAGTAGGGTGCATAATACTTTCTCCCTGCTTAAGTTTTGATACGTGTTCCACCAACATATCGGTATCAAGTGAATCGGGATGGTCGTAGTTCAAACGGCAACGTTCGGCATAGGTAAGGTCTTCGTGCGGTTTGTAGTAGTAGTCGTGGGAGAGTATTACTGCTTTTTTGGAAAAAGCCTGATATATTTTTTGTGCTATGGTGGTTTTGCCTGATCCGGTTCCGCCGGCAATTCCGATGACAATTCTGTTCATAATCTTTCTCCTGTTTTTCTTATTTTACATTTTGTTACAAAGTTTGTCAACGGTAGCACGGCTGTTTTTGAATGGAAGATTATTTTTGTTGCTTTTCGGTTTTTATTATACTGCAAAACAGTTGTAAAATATCGGCGTTTTTGCTATACTGCTTTATTGTAAAAGGAGGTTGTTATGTTAAGAGAAATGTTGCAAAACCTTATTAACACGTTTGACTACATTGAAATTATCGGTCTTGTGGGCATGGCAATTTCGTTAGTGTCGTTTTTAATGTGCAACACAAAGCGTATTCGCATAATAAATGCCGTTGGTGCGTTGTTTTTGCTTGCTTACGGTTTGCTACGTCCGTCTTTTACCACCTGTGTTATGAATATTATTCTTATTACAATTCACATTGTAATGCTGGTGAAGGAGTGCAAAAAGAATTAGTTTTTGCAAAAAGTCGGTAAACGCAAAACCGATAATAAACGAAGGTGTAAAAAGTTATGAAAGAATTACAAATAAATGATCAACTGATAAAGTTTTTTCAAAGTAACTATCTCACGCAGATAATGGCAGGCACCTGCATAAACTATCCGCAAGGGTGCAGGGCTTTTACCGATGGCGAAAGCTATGCGCTGTTGGTTAGTGAAAACGGCACTGTAACCGATTGTTACCTTTATACCCAAAACCTTGCTTTTGTTGACGAAGTGTGTCAAAGCCTTCACGGGGAAGTATCTTTTAACGGTGTAACCGAGCAAATTTACACATATTTGCGCAGTAAATATACCGAAACGTACTTTACTGCCTGCAATTTGTATGTTTGGGACGGCACCCCTCTTACACGTCAGGCGCAGGGCGATCTTCGCAAGGTAGACAGTTCTATGGCACAAATGGTAAGCGACGGCACTTTTTACCACGCCAGCGTGGAAGGCATTTGCGAGGCAATTGCCAAGCGTCCGTCCTCCGCTTTGTTTGTTGACGGCAAACCCGTTTGTTGGTGTATTTTGCACGAAGATAACAGCCTTGGTATGCTTTACACTTTGCCCGAGTACCGCAAAAAGGGCTACGCATTGGAAGTAATGACGCATTTGGTCCATCAGGTTATAGATAGTGGCATAATGCCGTTTTGCTACATTGTTAACGGCAACACGGCTTCGGAAAGTCTTGCGCTAAAGTACAATATGAAGTACGTTTGCGATGCTTCCTACGTTACCGTAATTTTGCCGTAAATTTAGCCACTCAAACGACCAAGTCAGCCAATTATGCCGTAAATTTTTATGAACTTTTTTGTTTTTTTATAGTGTTGTACTTGAAAGTATAATTCACCTATACAATAAAAAAAGTGAGAATAAACGTTCTCACTTTTTATTTTTTATAGTGTTTTTTCTACTAACAATACATTTGCACTTTGCAAACGGTAAGTTTTTTGTGCGTTATGGTGCCAAAACGGCAAATATATTTGTTGTTGCCGTCACCGGGTTGTCGGTGGTAGTTCATACTGTATCGTTAGCAGTTCATACTGTATCGGCGGTATTTCATACTGTGAGTTGTACAAACAGTAGATACCCGGTGCAACTTCAGCATAGGAAGGGCGTGAAACTGAGAAAGCCGTAGGCCATTTATAGTACTGCTTGCCTTTTACGTCAAGCATTTTGCTCTCATTAACGGTAATATCCGTATTGTCATCCGGGGTATCTGTGGTGCCAAAAGGTATTGCCTCGTCAACAAATTGTCCGGCGATAACTTCAAAAGCACAGTTGCCTGAAAAAACAATGTAGTTTTCTTGACCGGTAAGATTATCTGCATTTTCGGTCAGGTACAGTTTGAGGGCATTTCTGGCCTGTTGCAAAGACTTGTTTATGTTTGCTTTTTCAATAACATTTGCAAAAACGGGGATAAGTATACCGGCAAGAATTGCAATTACCGCAATAACAATAACCAGTTCAACCATTGTGAAGCCTTTTTTAAGTTTCATAATTCTACTCTCCTATGTTTTTACATATTTTTATTTTTTAATTATAACATAACCGATACTTTGTGTCAAGGCAATTTATTTCAGGCTGTTTTGCATCACTGCACAACACAAGTTGACAAGTATTTTTTTTGGCAGTGCCACAACCTGTCAAAACGGCAACAGACGTTGTAAAATTTGTCGCAAGCTTATGCAAAAAAGCCTCTGATAAATGTAAAAATAGCAGTTTTATACCAAAAAACCAAAAAAAATAAAAAAAAGTTGAAAAAATGTTATTAAAATAGTTTACAATTACCGATATTAGTGTTAGATTATACGACAAATTAAAAGTTTGACGGTGTTTGCGCCAAAGGAGTACTGTTATGGGCAAATATAAAAAATGTCCTCGTTGTGATTTGAATTACATTCTCAGTGAAGAAGAAATGTGTGACGTTTGCAAGGCGGAACTTGGGTTGGAATCCAAAATTGTGCTTTTGGATGACATTATGGAAGAAGAAGACGCACTTAAGCTTTGTCCTGTTTGCCACACGGCGTACATCAGCATAGACGAAAAAATGTGCGAGTCTTGTCTTGCTAACGAAAAGCAGAACGAAGAAATTAACGATGACGAAAATGACGATTCGTGGCGCAGTTTTCTTGATGATGACGACACCAAAGATGCCGATGAGGAACAGGTGGATATTCCGCTTGAGGACCTTGATAAAGAATTTGACGGCGAAGACGACGAAGAAGAAGAGGAAGTATACGAAGAAGAAGACCTTGATTTTGTTATCGGCAATGCAGACGACTTTAACGATGAAGACTACGATGACGACGATGAAGACGACTACGACGACGATGACGACGAAGACGAGGAAGACGAAGATTGATTTTGTGTTTTGGCACCGACAAACAAGTCGGTGCTTTTTTTGTGTCTGAAATGTATTTTTACTTTACCTAACGTTAAAAAAACGCTGTTTTGGCTATACTTTTGTTATGAAACGTTCAACATGCAATGTGGAAGATGTTCGCTATGCGGTAACGCAAATGGTGGGCAAAAATGTAAATGTAAAAATGTGCCGTGGCCGTGGTAAGGTAAAACGCTACAAAGGCGTGGTGCGTGAGGCTTACAGCAATGTGTTTGTGGTGCAGGTTGTAGATAAAATTGTAGACCGCATAAGTTGTTCTTATGCAGACATTGTATGTGGTGAAATTGCCCTTAAACTTGCCTCTGAAGGTTCTGCAAAGACTTTGAGCTAAAAGTTTTTGTGCATAAATGCATTGCAAGCCAAATATATTACAACAAAAAACAAAACCGTTGTAACAAGGGGGCTTACTGTGGCAAACGCACAATTCAATAACTTAACTTACTTAACACGCAAATGTTTGGGCAAAGTTCAAACGGCGCAAAACATACGCATAAGCGCAAAAGATGACGTAACAAAGGTGCTTTCCGTTGGTGTGGAAGGTTACGTCAATTCCTATGAGAGCAACTTCGGCGAAGTTTCGTTTTTGGGCAAACTTACTTTGAAGATGCTGTACTACAGCGGTAGCGATATTACCGGCGCAACCTACAATGCCGATTTTACCGACCGCCTTACCGACGCCGTTCTTACGCAGGAAAGCCAGCTTTACTTTGACGTGGCAATTGTTGATGTAAAAACGGAAACCAACGCCAACACCGCAACGGTAACGGCACTTGTGGAAACGGCTGTTTATGCCTTTGTGCCTTCCGAAACGCCTGCGCTTATTGGCGGTGACGATATGTTTTGCAAAAGTGAAAGTGCGGAGATTCTTACCGGTGCCAAAACTTTTCGCTTGCCTTTTGCCTTTGACAGTGAACTTTCCGCCACAAAAAAGATTGATGCAGTACTTTTGGCGGAAAGCTACGTTTGTTTGCAAAATTGCAAGCACAGCGTAGACGTGCTGACGGTAAGCGGTAAATGCAACCTGCGCCTTACGTATCTTTCAGACGGAAAACTGTGCACCGATGTGTTGCCGTTTGATTTTGAACGTGAAATTGACGCAACTGCGGTAAATGCCGATGGCGAACTTAAACTTTCCGCAAAGGTGCGTAACACAAAAGTGCGTTTAAGTTTGGATGACCAAGGCGACAACAGCGTTTTTACGGCGGAAATTGTAGGCACTTTGGACGGCGAATGGCAAAACG
>JAZLJV010000058.1:0-3501 GCA_045618025.1 Clostridia bacterium | reverse complement strand
GCAGTTGCTTGCGGTACTTTTTGTCGGCAAGTTTTTTTACCAGTTGAATATTTGCATTGTCAACAGATGTTATTATCATAGTAATTTGCGTAAACAAAATGGAGCCTTGGTGTTATCAAGACCCCATCAAAATCGTTACTTCAGGTTAGCCTTTGCAGTTTCTGCAAGTTTTGCAAAGCCGACAGCATCGCTAACGGCAATTTCCGCCAAAGCCTTTCTGTTGAGGTCAACGCCGGCAAGTTTCAAACCGTGCATAAATTTGCTGTAAGAAAGACCGTTTGCGTGCGATGCAGCGTTGATACGTGCAATCCAAAGACTACGCATATCTCTTTTGCGAAGTTTTCTGCCTACGTATGCGTAGTTACCACTCTTCATTACCGCTTCACGGGCAATGCGGTAGTTTGTAGATTTAAGACCAAAGTAACCTTTGGCTGCCTTTAATATTTTTCTACGTTTTTTAACGGCTGTAACGCCTCTTTTAATTCTCATTTTCTATTACCTCCGTATTAGTATGGCAACATGCTTTTTACTGTGTTGGCTTGAGTTTTGTCAACATAAGCAGTACTGCGAAGATTGCGTGTTCTTTTGGTAGTTTTTTTACCGAGTTTGTGATTTTTGTTGCATTGTGCACGTTTTACTTTGCCGCTCTTCAAAACGACAAATCTTTTTTTAGGTGCGCTATGCGATTTTTGTTTTGGCATAATTTATTCCTCCATAGATTTGATTGACTTATTTTAATTTAACGGAGCGAGAAACATTGAAATATTTCTTCCTTCCGTAAGTGGCTGTTTTTCCACTTTTGCCACGTCTTTAAGCAGTTCGGCAAAGCGGTTCATAACTTCAACACCTTGTTGTGCGTATGCCTGTTGACGTCCACGCATACGAATTGTGGCTTTTACTTTGTTGCCTTCCGCAATAAACTTAGATGCCTTTCTTGCAATTGTATTCAGGTCACCGACGTCTATCGTCATAGAAAGCCACACTTCTTTTACTTCCACAACCTTTTGGTTGCGTTTCATTTCCTTTTCTTTTTTGTTTTGTTCGTAACGGTACTTGCTATAATCCAATATTTTACATACAGGCGGAACTGCCGTAGGCGAAATTTTTACCAGATCAAGGCCTTCATCATCGGCAATTTTTTGTGCTTCGTAAGCAGACATAATGCCAAGTTGTTCACCGTTGTTTCCTATAAGTCTGACTTCCTTATCTCTCACCTGAGAATTGATTTGTAGTTCTTTAATAGTTGTGTCCTCCCTAAAATTGAACAAAAAAAGTGCAGTAACCAAAATTACCGCACAAAACCACCCCAAAAAGGGTCAATAGTCTTATAAAACAACCGGCAAACTGATGTTTGAACGGTGAGAAACGGTAATTTCTTCTTGATTACGTCAGTTATTATATCAAAAAGGGCTGAACGTGTCAACCCTTTTTGCACTACTTTTTGATATTTTTCTTACATATCCATACTTTTGCTTTCAATTTCGTCACAAGCCTTTTTAACAAAGTCTTTTACGGACATTGAACCGATGTCGCCTTCTTTTCTGTTACGAACGGCAACGGTTTTATCGGCAACTTCCTTTTCTCCGATAACAAGCATGTACGGCGTTTTTTGCAGTTGTGGTTCACGAATACGGTAACCGGTTTTTTCGTTTCTTTCGTCAATTTCCACACGGATACCGGCTTTTTCAAGCTTTTCGGCTACTTTGTGTGCATACTTGCTGTGTGCTTCGGCAATTGGCAACACTTTAACTTGCACAGGAGAAAGCCAAAGTGGAAATGCCCCTGCGTAGTGTTCTGTAATAATAGCCATAAAACGTTCAATAGAGCCAAATACTACACGGTGAATCATAACAGGACGGTGCTTTTCGCCGTCTTGACCGACATAGGTAAGGTCAAAGCGTTCAGGCATCTGGAAGTCCAGCTGAATTGTACCGCATTGCCACGTTCTGCCAATGCTGTCTTCAAGGTGGAAGTCAATTTTAGGACCGTAAAATGCGCCGTCACCTTCATTTACCTCGTAGTCTTTACCAAGGCTGTTAAGTGCGTGAATAAGTGCATTTGTAGCCATTTCCCACTGTTCGTCACTGCCCATGCTGTTTTCCGGACGAGTTGACAGTTCAATGTGGTACTTGAAACCGAACACACTGTAAAACTTATCAATAAGACGAACAACACCTACAAGTTCATCCTGAATTTGTTCCGGAGTCATAAAGATATGTGCATCGTCCTGAGTAAAACAACGCACTCTCATAAGGCCGTGCAATGCACCACTGAGTTCGTGTCTGTGAACAAGTCCAAGTTCTGCTGCACGTTCAGGCAAATCACGGTAGCTGTGCGGTTTGCGTTTGTAAACAAGCATACCGCCAGGACAGTTCATCGGCTTTATTGCGTAGTCTTCTTCGTCAATTTTTACCGTGTACATATTGTCTTTGTAGTGGTCCCAGTGTCCGCTTCTGTGCCAGAGTTCCTGGTTCAAAATCATCGGGGTTTTTATTTCTACGTAACCTGCCTTAATGTGTTCTTCACGCCAGAAATTTTCCAAGGTGTTGCGCAAAACCATACCTTTCGGGAAGAAGAACGGGAAGCCCGGACCTTCGTCAAAAATATCAAACAAGTCAAGTTCCTTGCCGAGCTTGCGGTGATCACGACGCTTTGCTTCTTCCATTTGCAAAATGTAAGCATCAAGCTCTGCCTTTTTTTCAAAAGCCGTGCCGTAAATACGGGTAAGCATTTTGTTTTTGGTGTCACCACGCCAATAAGCGCCCGCTATGCTGGTAAGTTTGAATACCTTAAGTTTGCCTGTGGAAGCCATATGTGGGCCACGACAGAGGTCAATGTAGTCACCTTGACGGTACAAACTGACTTTGTCGGCATCCAATTCGGAAAGTATTTCCACTTTGTAGTTGTCGCCACGTTTTTGGAAAAACTCAATCGCATCAACTCTGCTCATCTCTTCACGAACAATGGAAACATCTTCCTTAACGATTTTTGCCATTTCCGCTTCAATTTTTTCCAAATCTTCCGGCGCTATTACCTTGTCACCAAAATCTATATCATAGTAAAAACCGTTTTTTATGGACGGACCTATGGCAAACTTTGCTTCCGGCCAAATGTGGCTTATTGCTTGTGCCATTAGGTGTGCGGTAGAGTGGCGCAAAACAGCCAAACCCTCATCGTCCTTAAGTGTATAAACCTTAAAATCGGCATCCTTATCGATAATTGTAGAAAGCTCCGATACAACACCATCAATTTCACACGCAACGGCATTACGAGCCAAACCGGCGCTGATACTCTCCGCAACTTTAAGCGCACTGATAGGTGCATCAAAACTTCTTATACTGCCATCAGGCAATTTAACGTTAACCATTTGTTTTTCCTCCTAAAAATAAAAAAATCCTTATGATAAAAAAATCATAAGGACGAATTTGTAATTCGTGGTTCCACCTTAATTGACGGCAAAACGCCGTCCACTCATTTATTTGCGTTGTCGCACGCAAAAGC
>JAZLJV010000057.1:0-13096 GCA_045618025.1 Clostridia bacterium | reverse complement strand
AGACAAACTAACAAATATTAGTCTGTCGTTGCAATCAAAAGACGAATGGACACGGGATTTCTCCCACATTGCCTTTGTTATTCCGTTAGAATCATTATATGCCACAAAAACAAAAATGTCAACCCCTGTTTTTACAAATACAAAAGAAAGTTAGTTGTATATTTTAGTCGGAACAAGTGTTCCGGCCGTTTTTTTGCTTACATTGTAGGTTTGCGACCAGGTGCCGGGCCGTACAGCAAGCGGTCCTGCATCCCTGCTGAGCACCCAGCAGGGAGTCCCTTAACGTAGGGATTGCAGGCAGGGGGATTTATGGCAGATGTAGTTAACAAAGAATTTGCGCTTCACTTCGTGCAGTGTGTAAATGAAGATTTATCACAGATTAAGCAACCTCATTTTGACATTGCGTTCCGTTTGAACGAAGCCAAAAGTTTAGGTTATCCGGAAGTTCTCGGTTACGAAGATATTTACCAGTTGGCCGATTGTGAGTTCGCCTTGGGTAAAACAAGCGTGAAAAACTACATTGCCGTAGCCACTGCGTTTATGCACGGTGCATTTCTCCTGGAACAGTGGGAAAGCTTCAGCTACACGGCGCTTGTGGAAATGTTGCCTATGGACGATTACGACCGCAAGCAAATTAAACCGGATATGACCGTTAAGCAAATCCGGGAATACAAGGCAAATCACAAGTTTGTTGCGTTGCCTGACGGCAGTTACAAGCTTGCATCAGAGCTGACGGAAAAAGACCGTCAATCGTTGGAATATAACAAAAGTCAGTTGACTGACCAAAAAAAGCACGATGCATTTATTAAACAGAGTTTGTTGTTGAAAAAGCATATTAACTCGTTCTGCATCACTTACGGTTATGAGTTCTCGGAACTTACTGTTGAAGTTCTGGATGCGCTTGTAACTTATTTGCTTTTGCACGGTGTAACTTCATCCGGCGAACCTTAAACGATGCTATTCGGCAATATGCCGGTGGTAAATACAAAATCGCCTGCAACTCGGAAAGTTGGGCAAGGGAGCAAAAATTATGGCAAAGGGATTTTATTTAGGCAGTCTTGAACAGGTAATTGGCAAGGACAAAGACCAAACGAAGCTTGTTAAACACACGCTTGTTGACGTGTTTGACGTTCAAGAACGTGAAGACGGTACAAAGTACCAGGAAACACCGATTGTTCGTGAAGTGTATTTGAAACCTGGCGTTTTGAAACCGCTTGCTTCTGGCACGGCAATTACGTTTGATTACGAACGCAAAATGAAACGCACTAACGATGGCCACGAATATGAGCAAATTGTTTGTGCTAACATTAAGCCGGTTGCAAAAGCTTAGTCTTACGTTCTAGTGGGTTGACGTTTCAGCCCACTTCCATTCAACGTCTTACGTTGGTTAACGCCGTTCTTCGAATTTATTCCCGTTTCGTATGTATCGGTTGTTAATAAAATTTATTTTAAGGAGATTTTTAAAAATGAAACAACCTATTAAACTCGGCCGTTTGTTCTCAATGAGAACTTTGAAAGTAATTCTTTCTTGGCTTGTACTCGCCGCAATTATTGCCGGCCTTGTGTTCCTTGCTGTTAATCTCGTCGAATATGTGGAATCTGACACAAAGACCATTAAGCCTCGTTGGTCTCTAGGTGATCTTGATGATGAGGGCTCCTATATTGATTCTAAGGCTTCTCTCTATACCACTAATGCATTTGAATGTGCCGGTCTTGACATCAAAGTTAATTTTGATGCCGACATTACTTACGATGTTATATTCTACGACGGTGACGGCGAACTTTTGACTACTGTTGACGAATCTGATGAAGAAATATCTGCAGCTTTGCTTGGTTTGACGGGGCATTTTACTTCTACAAGTATTCCTGAAGATGCTGTTTATTGCCGTGTGGTAATTCATCCGGAAAACGATTCGAATATCACTTTTTTTGAAAGAGCAAAGTATTCTCGTATGATTACTATTGAAGTAGCAAAATAATTTTTTAGAAAACTAAAAGGGGATTGGACTTTGTTCCATCCCCTTTTTTGGTAGGTGAAGTATGAAAAATAACCGTTATTTCTTACGTGTTTTTTCTTTTTTATTTGTTTTTCTTTTTCTTGCATCGTTCTTTGTGCCTCCTGTAGTTGCTTTGGCGGAAGAATTAAGCCCGTCTTCGCTTTCAGATTTTGACAATACATCTGTTTTGTCTGATTTACAAAATGCGGTTATTGACGGTAAAAAATTTGACACAAACAATTATCCTAAAGGTTTGTTGAATGACGATCCTGTTGTTTTAAGTTTTTTAGAATACTGTTATTCATTGGAATCTGAATGTTTGCCATATTATGGATTGTATCTTTACGTCTACAATCCATCCGGATTGCGTATATCTACGGGTTCTTTAGCAAACAAGGTTCAGATTGCGTTTGACTATGATGCGAATAACAATCCGGTAGATTATGAAAAATTACATCTTACCGTTTGTGATTGTACTGCTGATCATTTGTTGTATAAACTTAAAATTGATGAACGTGTTTCCGAAATTTATCGTCGTGTATCTTCTCAAAGTGAACGACGTTATGATGTTTCAAGCATTGAATTACAGTTTGTTGGCGTTGAAGATGTCGTCGATTATAAAGTAGGCGGAACTTGGATTTATTCCGGATATGCTAAATCTATGGACTATTCGTCAAAAGACGAAAGCACTCTTTCCGTTTCTACTGATATTTTTGATGTAATTTCGCTGGAAGTGCATCCTGCTTCTTACAATGCTAGTTCAGGCCCGCTTACAGGTAATAATGTGTCTAGTGTTTATTTCAGTGTTCCAAATTCGGTTTTACGTAATTACGGAAATTTGTATTCTATTGAATTTGAAGCTTATAAGCAACTCTCATCTCCTATGTTTGTTGTTTATGAGCATAATTGGTTAATTGACTCTGATAATTGTTATGATGCTATGCTGTCGTGTGTAGGTTTAGATTTCTCAGCAGGTATTAATAATCAATATCCCGGAGCTTATTGGGGCTCTTATCGAGACCTTTCTGATGATTTTACAGTGGGTTCATTGATGAATTCCGGTATGTTTAATTATCAAGATATTAGTGGCGTTAGCGGACTTAATCGTGATGGCATTTTGAATAAAATAGCTTGGGTCCTTAAAGGTGATGAAAATGGGAAAGTGTCATCTGATGAATTATTGTCATACATGCATGAGTATTCAAATTCATTTGGAAAAGATTTTCATGGTTATTCTTCAGACTTATTTGATAATAAATATCATCTTGCTCTAAAAGTTGAGGAACAAGGTTCTCATGCCGGTGTTCCTTCAAACGGTGTAATTAGTCGTACTCTGGATGCCTCCGGTCGAGACGATTTTAACTTGGTTACTCTTCGTGATCCAACTTTTTGGCAAAACATTTTATCTCTCCCCCGTATAGAAGATCTTCATACTTTTTCTCCTATTCAAGAAGTTGTAAGTAGT
Source organism: Clostridia bacterium (assembly GCA_045618025.1). Taxonomy (GTDB): domain Bacteria; phylum Bacillota; class Clostridia; order Christensenellales; family CAG-314; genus Fimimonas. The sequence goes on along the minus strand of JAZLJV010000057.1, from coordinate 9,634 downwards.
GATTTTAATCTATTGAAGGCTGACTTTACTTCAAAATATTATGTTGATGAATCTGATGTCAGCGCCATACAAGGTCTTGCTCTTGATTCCGTATTTGATTCTTCAACACCGTTTATTTTTCATTTTGACATTAGCCCTTATGTTGAAGACTCATGGAATTATGTTCGTCCATCACCTCGTGTTGGTCTTGGCAATGCCGGTTATGTTGTTCAAGAATATCTTTTCTTGGATTTTGATGTTATTCAACTCGGTTTTCGAAAGAACGATGTTGTGACCAATATTCCGGTATGTTCTAACCCTATTGATGTTATTCCATCCATCGCTCCAAATTACGAATTTGAAGAGAGTTCGTCCGTTATAATGAAAATTCTTTCTATAATCTTATTTGTCCTTGCGGTACTAATTACATTATGGATTTTTTCCACTATTGTTTTACCGCTTTTGCGAGGTGTATTTCGCTTGATAAAATCGTTATTCAGTAAAAAAAATAAAAGGAAGTAAAGTATTATGTTTAAAAAAATTAAGCAATTGAGTGGTTATCAATGGTTCCTAATTGTTTTTTGTTTTCTTATTACTGCTTTATGCCTAAATGTTTTGTTGGGCGTTCGTCGTTTGGAACATGGTGGTTCCTCCTCCCACGTTCTTACCGAGTGTGATTTACATGGGCATTCAGATTTGGTTTTTCATGAAGCATCGCCGGAACATCTTTATTCTGACGGATATTCCGTTGATTGTTGGGAGTGCAGTGTTTGCCACCGTTTGTTTTCAAATGAATCTTGTTCGTTAGAAGTTTCAGCGTTTTTACCGGCTTTGTATTCTGACTGTTTATCTATTCATGAATTGATTTCTGGCTCTTTCAGTAATATTACATCTACTTCTGTTGGTGTTGTTGTATCTCGATACGTTCGTGCCGATGAGCATTTTCTTATTGTGTCAGATCTTGTCGAACCTGTTGCTGTCAAAATAAAATGCAGTGATTTTATGGAAGGCGATATTTTGAAAATTAAAGGCGTTTATGAAAAGCCCCATACCTATTATACAGATTTCAAGTCCATTTCACGTGTTGAAAAATTGTCTTCTGTTGATTTGTCTGAGTTTTTGGGAAGTCATGAAGAATACTGTTATTTGTTTGACGATGAAGAAATTTCTTCTACTTACTCGTCTTATTTTGCCGGCGCCTTAACTATTTGCGTAGATGACGATTATCAAGCAATTGTAGATCGTCCAACTGATTATTTTAATAAACTGATTTGCATTTCTTCCCCTTATATTTCTTGGTCTTCTTCTCAACACCCTTCAAACGCTTTACGCTTTGGTCCTACATCGGAACGATTATCTACATCGCGTGAACCGTTTTATTCTGATTTTTATGGTCAAGAACGTTATTTTGTTTTTACTCTCCCATATCTTGAACTTTGTTACCCTGATGTTGCTTTTAACGACAATTTCTTTAACGTAGTTGATGTTCCCGGAATTTCACATCCGGCTGAAGCCCCATGTAATATATTCGGATATTTGGCTTATTCTGCTAATGCCAATACCTCTTTGGATTTCGTGATTGTCGCCGTTGATTCTTCCGGTTATGGCATGTGATGAAAAATACTGTTAAAAACATTCTTAAGGTGCTTTTGGGATTGTTTGTCTTTCTCCTGGTTGATTACTTTATATTTACGGTAGGTCAATTATGAGAATTAAACGTTTTTTCCAATCGCTTAATCACCGCCATTACATTTGTTTTGCCGTGCTTGTTGCATCGGTCCTTTGTTCCGTTTTCGTATTCCCCTGGGCGTCACAGCGCCTTGGGGAGTCGTTCCGGGACTTTGGAACATCTTGCGCTTGGTATTACTCTTTTTTGGTAAATAAAACGCCAAAGTGTGAAGCTACTGTTACCGGGTTAACTTCTACCCCTTTGACTATGCCTTGGAACTTGCCAAATACTTGGGAAGAGTTCAAAGTTGCGTGGAAAGAATACTGGGCGTTGATTTTTACCAGGGACAATTTCAGCGAATATATGTCGCACGTAGCGGACGTGTTACTTGTTATTTGCAAAACGTTGTTAATCGTTATGCCTGTGTTTGCCATCGGCATTGTTGTTAGGTCTTTAAACGCTGACGTGACAAACAACGACTACAACACGGACAGCAAGTCTTTAACACGTTGGAAACGGCTGTGTGGAAAGTACTATCAACCGTTCAAACGTTGGTGCCTGGATTCCGTTCAGTTTTTGAAAGACAATTCCTACTGGTACAAGTTGTGTTTATTTGTGTGGGTGTATAACTTCAACGTACTTTCAATCGTAGTTGAAGCGCTTGCATTTTACTTGTACTTCATTGTGGTATTTTCTTTCAGAGATATTTACCGGCAAATTTTTAAGTTGTTTGTGGATTTGTCGTCAATGCTGGATTTTATTCCGGGCGTGCTGTGGGTTTGTTTTGCGTTGTGGCTTATTAACCGCATCAGACGTTCCATCGGCTATAAACGGCTTAACGGCTTTGAAAACAAGAACCGGGAGTTCCTTGGGGACCGGCCTATTGTAACGCTTTGGTGCGGAACTATGGGAACCGGCAAGACAACCGCAATTACATCCGCCGGCATTTCAACGGAAATAATCTTCCGGGATAAAGCTTTTGAATTGCTTTTGGAAACGGACCTGAAGTTTCCGTTCTTTCCGTGGATTAACTTTGAAAATGAATTGAAAAAAGCAATATCAAGGCATAGTGTTTATAATTTGGCTACTTGTCGTAGGTTTACAAGTAGCAAGGCAAAGGCTTTTGCTAAACGTCCGTGCAAACAGCGAATATTTATGTATGATTACGAACGCTATGGTTTGACTTATGATAACAAGTTGGAAGTTGTTGACATTTGGAAAGCCCTTGAAGACTATGCACAACTTTATTTCATTTACACGGTTGAAAGCAGTCTGATTATTAGCAACTATTCCGTCCGGACGGACAACGTCAAAATGGACGAAGGTAACTTCCCTTTGTGGAATACCGACTTGTTTGAAAAAGAACCTGCACTTGTGCAAGCGTACAGCCGGCACAGTCACATTTTGGACCAAGACACCTTACGTCTTACAAAAACACTCATTGCAGACAATATGTATGCTGATTCCTTTGAGTTCGGCGTTGTTCTGATTACCGAGATAGGTAAGGAACGTGGGAATATGCTTGAAAACAAAGTTTTCAAAAAGTCTGATTCCGAAGCTAATCCTGTTAACGACCAGTTCAATTCAACGTTAAAAATGATTAGGCACTTGGGTTCGGTTTGCAACTATTGTTTTGTGAGAATTTTAACGGACGAACAAAGACCGTCAAGCTGGGGTGCGGATGCCAAAGACCTTGCGGATGTCGTTTACATACAAAGCAAGTCGGCAACAGGCCTGGCAATGCCATTCTTCGCCCTGGAAGATTTGTTGCTGTCTTGGTTCCATAGCAAGTTTAGCTGGAGTTATTCGGATTACCGTTACCGGCGTGGAGATAATACACTTCCGATGTATTTATACCACGGTACTGCTTCTAAGTTGCATTCGTATTACAACCGGACTTACAACGTATTTGGATTTTCCCGTTGGCAAGTGCAGGTGGTTAACGGTATGAACGAAAGCGACGTAAAGACGGCAGAGTTCTTTCAGATGGTTTACAAAGATTACAAGGACCGCTTTGTGTCAGATGCGTTCAGCGATATTTGGCGTGTGCGTAGTTTGCGTAGCTTGTACGGCATTGAAGATTTGCCGGAGTACCAGCACACCCGTGCTACCGTGGACGAGTTCCGTAAGCAGAACAGTTACTTTATGGTGGACCTGCTTTCTACTGTCTTCAACGGCACCGATGAAACGCCCGGTCTTCGCCCTTAACTTCTGCTGACAGTCGCAGTAGGCGTTGTGGATTAGTGGGTAACTCGTAGAGTTATCCATTTATCCATCGGCTGTGGGTAAGTGGGTAAGTTGGTTTTACTTATCCACTTATCCAGTCAGGGTGGGTAAGTTGATGTTACTTATCCACGCTGACCGTAGCAACCGACTTGCAACGCAAAAGCTTTCAATAAATGTTTAACCATTTTTCAACAACTAAATACGCCGGCAAGTTCAGACGATGTCGGTGAAAAAGCTTGTGCCGTTGCGCTGGCGCACGGCACTGCTTTCCGACATCGCTACCGGCTCCGAACCGTAAGGAAGTTTAATATTTATACATATAGAAACAAATGCCACAAAAAATGTAAGAATTTAGACTTTCAAAAAACTTTATTAAAGGAAAAAAGGGATTAGAAAAAATGCGTTATGGATTGTTTAGACAATTATATAAGAAAAACGCAACGGAAGTTGTTCCGGCGCTTTTGAACGCATCGCAGACTTGTTCAGCAAACAACGAAATTTCCAACGAAGCCGACAAAATTAAGGACTGCGGAAATTACATTCGTACCATCAAGTGTTCGCATTGCGGAACGGATCATTTCAAAAGTTTCCACCGGTGCAAAAGTAAGTTTTGCACGTTGTGTCAAAGAGTTAAAAGCCAGCTTTGGACGGCGCACTTGTACTCCTGGTTAAAGCAATGGCTTGAACAGGGCAATTACGTTGTGTTTTTGAATTTAACCATACAAGACACACAAAGCCTTCAAAACGGCATAAACATCCTGGAAGGCGCCTGGAGAGATATGTCCGGCAAGCAGTACCGGAAAGCCTTTTTGAGTAAGTTCCCCGGTGGGTTCCGTTCGTTAGAAGTAAAGACCGGTGCAAATTCAGGACTTTGGCATCCGCACTTACACGCCTTGGTTATTAAGGAACGTTACAGCAACGATATTGAGTTTTTGAAGTACGTTTGGCCGAAGTCGGTTGACAAAAACGGCGGTTACGCCGTTAACAGTAAGATTTTACCGTTCAAACGTCAACCGGGGGAACCGGACGAACAATTTAACCTACGACTTATTAAGGCCGTCAAGGAAGTTTGCAAGTACATAACGAAGTTTAACTGGACGGAAGAAAAACCGGAACGTGTAGCGGAAATGTACTGGGCGCTTAAAGGAAAACGGCAATATGCCGTTTGGGGTGCCTTGGCGAACGTACGGCACGAAGTTGAACAGGACTTGGCTGTTAAGTCGGTTGACGATGTAAAAGACTTTGTTTGTCAAGTTTGCGGTTGCACAACCGGACGTCCTAACATGCTCTTCCGTGAGATTTGGGACGGCCCGAACGAACCGATTATTAAAGATTACAAAACAACACCACCGGCAACGGTTTATACCGAAGCGCAGGTGGATGCACTAAAACAAGCGATTACAAGACCGAAGTTTGTTCCACGAATGGCTAAACGGGAATACGTTCAGGAACACTTTGACTTTGTAAATACAAAAAACGCCGTGTACACACGGCAAAGGAGTTAAAATGAAATTGAGCAAATTTGCACTTTCTCAACGTGCTCATAGTAAACTTGTTGATGTAAATCACCGTAAAGCAAGTATGGCTTCGCTGGATATGAAGAAACGAATATACTATTATAACGTTCGCAACTATCATGCTGAAGTTTACAACGTTCAACAGCGAGAACATAAAGTTTTGAGTCGTACTCAACGTGCTAAGATTTATAAGGATGCCTTTAGAATTTCATAATAAAAAGAGCCTTTTGGCTCTTTTATTTTTCTTCAAAGTTTACTTCGTGTAATTTGATTTTGTGTTTATTATCTATTAGTTTCTCTTGTAAAGTGTATTTTAAGTTTCTATTTGGGTACAGGCATATTAGTGTTATGCCTTTTTCTTTGTATTTTTCTATTTTATATTTTGTCTTTTTGTCGTAGTCCGGTTGTCCTTTTCGTCCAAAATATTCTATATATAAGTCTTCGTCTTTTCCTAAAAAATTTTTTAAGCAAAAGTCTGGATGTAATGGCTTTTCTGCATTTACGGTTAATGGTATCTCATATGCATGGTGTATGCCTTTATCTGATAGCCAATCGTCTATTGTTTGTTCTGCCATGCTTTTTACTATGTGTCCGTCTTGACAATCATATAGCCCTTCATATGAAGAATCTAATGGTTCGCCTGTAGGCGTTTGGCATTTATTGATTTTTACAAGTATTTCTTTTTCTTTGTATAGTTTCCAACATTTTATACAAAAATGTTTTCCCGGATAGCATGGTTCTCCGCATATCAAACATGTTATTTCTGTTGAATTGTTTTTTGTTTCAGTTTTTTGGCACTCGCACGGTTCTTCGGTTTTGTGCCATTTTCCACAATGATTGCATTGTAGAATTGCTCCATCGTGTTGCATCTTTCCGTGTTCAGCGCAAAGGCCATCTTTCCTTTCTTTTCCAAAACATACGTACGTAGGTTTGTTGCAAATTGGACATCTGTGTTCGTTCATTTTTTTGCTCTCCTTTTGTTTTTGAGTCTATTTTACCTTTTTTGTTTTAATTTGTCAATTTTTTGCTGTATTGACACTGTTTGTTCCTTGTGTTATATTTAATTTGTAAGTCGATTTAACTTATTTAAGGGGACATATGCAGAATTACAAACACTTGACGTACACACAGCGTCTTCAGCTTGAAGCGTACCTTAACAGTGGTGTACACAAAAAGGTAATTGCGGAAAAGCTGGGCGTGGCTTTAAGTACGGTTTATTACGAAATTAAAAAGGGGCAGTACGAACGGCTGGATTACAAAACCTACGAGATGGTAACAGCGTACAGTGCCGACGTTGCACAACAGCGTTATGAAGCTTCTATGACAGCAAAGGGCGTACCTTTGAAAATTGGCAACGATTACGCCTTTGCGGAGTTTGTGGAAAGCAACATTTTGGCCGGGATGAGTCCGTCGGCAATTTTGGCAACCGCCAGGAACAACGGTTTGAACTTCAAAACAGATGTTTGCGTTAACACGCTGTATAGTTACATCAAAAAAGGCGTGTTGGGTGTTTCCATGGCGGATTGTCCGTACGGTAACAAATTGCATCGGCACCGTGCATCCACAAAGCCGAAGCGTGCGCCAAGGGGCACAAGCATTGAAAAACGCCCGGAAGCTATTGCGGAACGTCTGACGTTCGGCCACTGGGAAATGGACTGCGTGTGCGGTCCGACTCGTCAAGTATTGCTTGTTTTGACGGAACGTAAAACACGCTATGAAGTCATTTTGCCGATGCGCAATCAAACGGCGGAAAGTGTTGTTCGTTGCCTGGATGGATTGGAGCGCCGGTACGGTTCGGAGTTCGGGAAGATTTTTAAGACGATTACCGTGGACAACGGTTCGGAGTTTTCCGACTTTGACGGTATGCAACGTAGTATTAACGGCGGTAAGCGTACTGACGTGTATTACTGCCATCCGTACAGTTTCTTTGAACGTGGTTCAAACGAACGTATGAACAGGGAAATTCGCCGGAAGATTCCAAAGGGTAGCGACTTGAGTCAGTACAGCGAAGCGTACGTTAAGGACGTTGAAACGTGGGTAAACAATTACCCACGTAAAATACTGGCTTGGAAAACATCCGAACAGTTGTTTAATGAACAAGTGCTATTGCTTTGACGTGGCGGTTTAATAGCGGTTTGTAGGCAGGTTTTTTAACCTGCCTTGTTGTCTTTCATCCGAACGGCAAAACGGCCCGGCGCCACCCTGCAGGGTGGTCCTATGCTTTAATTTTAGCATATTTTTATTTTTTTTGAGAAAAATTCCGATTTTCTATTGACATTTAGTACAAATACAAAAGAAAAAACAGGGGCGGACATTTTGCAGTACTTGGTAGTGCTTTACCTTACGGCAAATGGTATCAATCAGTTACTGCAAGTGACCAATGCAAATATTTTTAATACCAAATTTTTATTTTTAATAAAAAAGTTTCAAATGCAGAGTTATTATTCGGCGTTGTCATTGTCATCAGCAATAACAGTGGTAATAACCGTATCTGTGTTTTGGTTGTTGGTAGGTTTCTTTTTTACCTTAAATATCAAGCGAAGGAAAGATGCAATAAATTTCGGCTTTTCCCACAAAACAATTTTTATTCCGCCGTTAACTTTTTCCACTTGTTCATCGTTAAGTTCAACAGGTTCATTTGTATTTTTTGCAGACACATTATTATCGGTTTTTATTTTCGTTTGTTTTTTATTTTTCATATTTTTCCCTTACAAAATCCGGCATCAGCTATCTTTTAACAATAAAATACCATACTTAGTTTTTATTTGTGTGTTCAATATATCAGCTAAAAATTACTTTGGCGTTTTTGTCGCTACCAATGTCTTTTTTATATGTAGTAACACTGCTGTCTTGTTTTGGAGATGTCAGCGACACATTCGCTTTAGTCGGCAAAAGGCTTTCAATTGCCGAGCCTTGCATTCCACCGGTAACTTCGGCAAGTTCGTCTTCGCTCAGTTCGGCAAGTTTTTGGTTAAGTGTTTCCACTTCTCTTTTAAGTTCGTTAAGTTCTTCTTTGGTTTTCATAGTTGTTTCTCCTTTCATTTCTTGTCGCAAAACACGCAGTAGGGCAAAAGTGTTACAGCAAAGGCAATTTTTTTGTCTTTGTATAATTTTATATGTACAAAACACAATAGTAACCACCGGTTTTACGCAAAAACAGCATATTTTGTTGTTATGTATACAGTGTAGCATATTTTATAAAAATTCGCAATTTTTTGGTACACTTTCCGTAAAAGTTTGTCAGCAGTAAAAAATGCCTGATACTAACAATGCCTTTGGCCGATAACAAAATATGTAAAAAGATGGTGCTATACAAGCGTTTTCATTAGGCTTGCCATGCTTGTGCCACGTAAAGCATTTTTAATTTATTTGCATTGCTATTATTGACAAGCCGTAAAAAAAGTGGTATCATTCTACCTGCAAACAAATATTGGGGTATCGCCAAGCGGTAAGGCAACCGGCTCTGACCCGGTAATTACGTAAGTTCAAATCTTACTACCCCAGCCAATCGCAACCTAATACGAACCTTGTGTTTGTATTAGGTTTTTTATTTTTGCTTTACGTTGCTGTTTTGACTGTCCGACGTGGCATTTGCACGGAATTATATTTAGTTCCAAGTAAGTGCCACGTTTTTATTTACGGTTGTCTGAACGGCGATTATGCCGTGAAAGGTTCTTGACGTGAGTAGGAGTGTGTTAGGCTGTCTGACCAAAAGGCAAGAAAAAAGCCTCCACGGAGGCTGTTAGGCTTGGTACTTTAATGCCTTACCAACACACTCCGTAGAGGCTCACGTCAAGAACACCATGGAATAAAAGCCGTTCAGACGTACATATCCACTTGCACATATTTACCGTAAAGACGTTTGTTTCGTACCAATAAAGGCGTTTTATCTGTTTTGTTGCATAAAAACAGCCCCGACTGTTCGTCAGGGGTAATGGTTAATGGAGTGTTGATAAATGTGGATAACTTTTCCAAAAATCGGCAAAAAACACAATAAAAATAGCTAATTTTTCACCAATTATCGCAAAATACTTGACATTTGCGGGGGGGACTATAATTATATCGTCCACTCACTGAAAAATCCGTTGTGTATAACTCGGTTGTGGATAAAAATTATTAAAGGAGAAAAGACATGAAAAGACAAAACAAAAAAGGCTTTACCATTGTTGAACTTGTCATCGTTATTGCAGTAATAGCAATTCTCGCTGCAGTGCTTATCCCAACGTTCAGCAACGTAATTGAA
>JAZLJV010000056.1:0-4170 GCA_045618025.1 Clostridia bacterium | reverse complement strand
CCTCAAGACAGCAGGCACTTGCACCGAAAAGGCAGTTTACTACAAGTCTTGCAAATGTGGTGAAGCAAGCACAACGGAAACCTTTGAAGGTGCAATAGATGCAAACAACCACGTTTACGGAACGTTAATTTCTGAAGTTCCTTCAACCTGTGCAGTTCAAGGCACAGCAGCTCACTACAAGTGTGCTTGCGGACAATTCTTTACCGAAGGCAAAGAAGCAACCACGGAAGCTGCACTTAAGCTTGCACTTGCAGAACACACTTATGGCGACTTGATTGCCGAAGTATCTGCAACCTGCACAACAACCGGTACAAAAGCACACTACGTATGCTCTGTATGTGAAAAAATCTTCCTTGCCAAAGACGGCGTAGAAAAGACGGAAGGCGACCTTGAAATTGCAAAAATTGCACACACACTTGGCACCGAGTTTACTTACGTAGATATTGACGGTGTATGGTACAAGGAAGGCCCGTGCACAGCAAGTGGCTGTTCCGAACAAAAAGCACATATAGCTGTAGGTGAAAAAACTGTCACGGAGGCCGCTGCTCTTAGCGAAGGACAAACGGTTGATTTGGTTTCCGGCGTGGTAGTAGGTTTTGCCGGTGCTAACGGCCTTGCTTCCGCAAAAATCAACTACATCTTTATTTCTGACGGTACCACGGTTTTGGACCTTAACACGTTTACAGACGTTAATTGCGTAATTGACGGATATACGGCAAAAATAGGTGACCACGTTGTTAAAGTTGGTGATAGATTGCTTATTAAGAGTATCAAGCGTGGTAGCAACAAATATCTCACTTGTGTAGCTAACACAACGGAATTCTTTGTTGGTGAAGAATTTGACGTTACCACAGACGGATGGTTTGCTCCAAAAGCAAATTACACCTTTACAATGGGTGATGAAAACTGGGGCACTTACACAATAGGCGGTATTCAAAAGATAACTGCAACCAAGGAACACCCACTTTACATTGCAGGTTACAACTACGACAACAACACTACTACGGAAAAGAACTACTTGGTAGTATTTGGCGAAAAGAATCCTAACTTTGCAAGCGCACTTACTAGTACAAATAAAGTGCACCTGAGATACGGTTTCGGTTCAGACGGTTACACGTGCTACGTTGGCGGTGGTGTTGCCTTTATGGAACTCAACGGCAACGGTCAATGGCTTGTAGACGGATTTGGCAATACCTTCTCTTACGATGAACAAGGCAAACTTACCGGTAACCTTGACAGTTTGGTTATTCCAAACGGAACGTACGCATTTGAAGGAACATGCTACATGATTTCTATGTATCGTGGCTCTGCAGTTGGCACGTACCTTACAAACTACATTTTGGGCATCGGTAACACACTTACCCCTATCTACAACAAAGTAGAAATTCCAGCACAAGATGCAACTTGTGAAGAAGACGGTAACCAAGCCTACATGTTTGACAAAGCACACAACAAGTACTGGACAATGGACGGTACGGAAACCACTTTGGCAGGCGTAACAATTACCAAACTTGGCCACAACTACGGCGATTGGACACAAATTGAAGGTACGGAAAGACACAGCAGAGTTTGTGCAAACGACCCAATGCATATTGAATACGGCGACTGCACCTACGACGACAACGACATTTGTACCGTTTGCGGTGGTTCAAAACCTGCTGCTCCGCACGTTCACGCTTACGAACAAGAAGTAATTGATGACAAATACATTGTAAGCGCAGCAACCTGCCAAGCTTACGCAGTTTACTACCGTTCTTGCGCTTGTGGCGAATTTGAAGTAAACGACGGCAACACATTTAGCGGTACGGTTTACGGCGAACACAACTACGGCGAATGGATAAAAGCTACGGAATCAACCTGTGATGAACACGGCGTTGCCGCACACTACGAATGTTCTATTTGTCATGCTTACTTTGACGAAAACAAACTTCCTGTAACGGCTAAGGATTTGGAATTGCCGTTCGGCGCACACGAATACACCAAGTATAGTTGGGTAAAAGTTACCAATGCAAGCCAACTTGCCGATGGAGATAGAATTGTATTCAGTAGTTCTTCCAGTGCTTCAAGCAGTGGTTCTGTTATGGCAGCAACAAGAGATAGAACCAGAGCACCTGCAATGACAGGCGTAACGCTCAGCACGATGGACGTTTCTAGCACCAACGTTGATATTTTGACACTTGAAAAAGTTGGCGATTACTGGGGATTGAAATCCAACGGAAACGGTTCAACTTATCCGTACATTTCTACATACAGTAGTAAAGAATGGCAAATCAGCAATAGTGGTAGTACCCAATATAAAAATGCAAGGTGGAAAATTTACTTCGCTACCAGCGGAGATTATCCTGGTCGTGCATACCTTCAGGGACAAGACGAAAGTCAGGAATTTAGATATCTCTGTTACAATAAGTCCTCGTCAGGAGGTTACTCGTATTCGTTTGGTTTGAGAGACGTTGAAACAGCATATGTATTTTACATTTACAAGCTTGTTATGAACGACTGGACCGATACCGGTACAGAAGCAAAACCAACCGTTAGCGGTTACTACACATGTCAACACTGTGGTGAACACGTTGACAAAGCAGGCAAGACAATTGTAGATTGATTTGGTTTGTTTAACAAATTGAATAACAATTTTGTTGTTTAACCAAAGAACCACACTCGTTTGAGTGTGGTTCTTTTTTGTGCATAGTTTTGTCGGTAGAGCAATTGAAGGCAACAAAAAAAGACGCTTATTTAGCGTCTTTGGTGCTGGAGAAGTGAATCGAACACTCGACCTATTGATTACGAATCAATTGCTCTACCGACTGAGCCACTCCAGCATATTACAAGGCAGGGAAAAGCCCCGCCTTGTGTGCTGTAAAAATTAATAAATTTGACTGTGTTTTATTCAGCAGATTCAGCAGCCTTTTTAGCTGTCCTTTTTGTTGCAGGTTTTTTAGCAACAGGTGCTTTGGCGCTTTCTTTTGCCTTCTTAGCCTCGTTTCTTTGCGCCTTAATTGCTTCTGCTTCTTCAGCCTTTCTTGCTGCTGCGGCCTTTTGTTCGGCTTGTTTCATAGCCTTGGCATCAATTTTAACAACAACAATACCTTTTTCAAGTTGGTAAAGTGTTTTGGCAATTTGCGCTTTTTTGTGATTAGCCGCATTTTTGTGAATAACTTTTTTTGTTGCAGCGTTATCAATAAGTGAAGCGGCAATAGGCATAAGTTCTTTTGCTTTTTCCAAATTGTTTTCGGAAATTGCTGCGTTAAACTTTTTAACGGCGGTGTTCATTTGAGAAAGCACCATTTGGTTTTGAAGCTTTTTTGCAGCGGTTACGTTTACTCTTTTTTCTGCTGATTTAATATTAGGCATAATAACTCCTTTTCTACATGTACGTTTTTTTGCCTTACAATATTACCACACTTTGAAATATATTGCAACAATTTTGCGACAAATATTCAAAAATGGCATATTTTGTTGTTATTGCGTGCGTTTATATATATTAATGTTGCATTGTCTGTCGCCAACATTGTAACTCAACAAAGGAAATAACTTGTGTGTTTGGTTTTTTAATAGGGTTTTGTTGCCAAAGGCTGTTTGTTTGAGTATTTAAGGTGAAAAATTTTAGATATTTGAAAAATGCTGAAAATTTTTTTAAAAATATTTCAAAAAAATGTTGACATTAAACGGCGTTTGTTGTAGAATAAATAGGCTGTAAAGAAACAGCGACGAAGCTTGAAAACAGAATAGTAAGAAGTACGAAATAAAACACAGTCAATTCAAGAACAGATTTAGCCGGCGGTTGAGGATACTCAACCACGTTAAATAGTCAGATTAAACTCAAGAGTTTGATCCTGGCTCAGGACGAACGCTGGCGGCGTGCTTAACACATGCAAGTCGAACGAACTCTAGCAATAGAGTTAGTGGCGGACGGGTGAGTAACACGTGAGCAACCTGCCCTGTACATTGGGATAACACAGAGAAATTTGTGCTAATACCGAATGAGACCACGAAGAGGCATCTCTTTGAGGTTAAAGCTCCGGCGGTACAGGAGGGGCTCGCGGCCCATTAGATAGTTGGTGAGGTAACGGCCCACCAAGTCAGCGATGGGTAGCCGACCTGAGAGGGTGATCGGCCACATTGGAACTGAGATACGGTCCAAACTCCTACGGGAGGCAGCAGTGGGGAATA
>JAZLJV010000055.1:0-15591 GCA_045618025.1 Clostridia bacterium | reverse complement strand
TGAAAGAGCCAAGTTTCCATTTACATTTGCACGTTTTTTGCCGCGATCGTTTCAGCAGCACAAATAATAGATGATTAATGCTTTTGAAGAACATTTGTGTAATGAATGTAAATGACCCGTGTTTTATAAATGCGTTACAATGCGATGTTATTGCTGGTTGTAAACAACCAGAAGTTAAACTGTCAAAACCAAATTAGTCCGCGTATTCTAAGCAGGCGTAACGCTCGCTCGGCTGTTTTTATGCAAATTTAGTGTATTTTCACCATCTTTTTAACAAATCCAGCGTTAAAAGAGCCATTTTTTGTCCATTTTTCATTCAAAATAGTCGCTTTAGCTATTTTATTATATAAATTCGTGAATTGTTTCACGTGAAACATTATATTAAGTGTGTAGAGTATAAGCGTAATTTTGTGTTAAAAATTGAATGTTTTTATATGCTCGTTTTTTATGATGCTAAAAATTATGGTGTGCTGTAATTGTTTCACGTGAAACAATTTAGAATTTAGTTTGATGCGAGATGTCTTGATTTTAACTCATGGGTAATAATGCGGTTGTTTTATCGTTGTAATAAATACATATTTGGCTTTATGTATCAAAATTGTTTATTTGTACTGTTTTCACTGCTATTTATGGCTGTTTTGGCTAATTATAGGCAAAAATACTATTAAAGAAGGGTTTCTCGTTGTATTGCTCGTACTAATGTTTGCAATAAACCAAACAATTGATTCATCATGCTTTATTATAATTCTTATAGTTTCGCAGTGAGATTGTATGCAATTTTTGAAGTCATGAGATGCGTAGAGCGTGTTTGTATCTATAGTTACCAAAAAACAATATGTGGCCGTTATTAAAATGTGTCAGCGTTATAATTGCTCGGCATTCGGTGGTCCTTATTCTGAATTGATTAAGTTTTACAGTTTTGTGGCATTAAAACTGTATGTATTCATCAATTCCTCTTAGTTATATTGTATTTACTGCATTATTCAAGTTATCATTTAAGAACTGTTTGCTTTTCTTGTATTGTTCCGGTTATCTATATGTTCTTTCTAATGTGTTTTAGTGGCATCAATATAACATAACTATAGCATACAATTTATTTTGCTAATCAAAAAACGACAAAATAAGCTATGCGTTGCTCAATAAAGAGCTCCTTCAAACAATAAAAATAAATGTAACGGTCAACAATTGTTGCAAGGAGAAAAAGAAATGATAATAACCAATATTAATAATCAAGTAAGTAGGAAAAACATAATGCAAGCATTGGCTGATGGCAACAAGAAAGTCTATATGTGTATCGGCACCGAAAAAGTGTTTGCCGACAGTCTTGGTCCACGTGTCGGCTCGCTTCTGAACGGTAACATGCAATTGCCTTTGGTGGTTTACGGTATGTGTGGCAGTAACATAACGGCAGAAAATCTGCTTTACAGCGTGGAATTTATTCGCAAAATGCATCCATCGGAAACCCTTGTGGTTATTGATGCTGCCGTGGGCGCCAGACAACAGCTTGGCGAAGTTCAGGTGGCTCGTGGCGGAATTATTCCCGGGGCTGCAACAAACAAAAACCTGCCTGAAGTTGGCGACATTTCCATTATTGGTATTGTTGCAGAAAGAGGTATGGCGGATTTTTACACTTCCAATAGCGAGAAAGACGCTTTTGTAAACCGTGTTGCGGAATATATTGCCAATATGATATTGGAAAGCGAGGTAAATTCACAAGTAAAGTGTGTTGAAAAGTAAAAGTATTGTCAAAGTGTGTGCACAACCCTGTGATTCTTGACAAAAAAATAATTATATGATAGAATTACAAATAAACAATGCGCAAAAATAATGCGCTTTTGTGTGAAGGAGATATAAATTGGAAGAAAAACGTAAAAATATTTTGGTGCCAATTATTGCGGGTGTGGTATGCATTATTTTGGCTATTGTTTTATGGAGGGCCATGGCGCCAACCGATAAATCAATTAGTCGCCGTGATTTTAACCAAAAACTTGAAGCAGGCGAGATAACCGCTGTAAGTATAGACCACTATGTTGTAACTTTTATGGATACATCAGACAAAACTTACAGATTTGTAACGCTTGCCCCTGCCGATGTTGAGGAAAAAGTGACGGAATACGACGTAGAACTGGTGGTGAAAAACCCAAATCAGGCAAAATGGACTGATTACGTTATGCCTGTTGGCAGTCTTATACTTGTTGCATTGCTGGCAATATTCCTGTTGAAACAAATTAGCAAGCAAAACAGCCAGAACATAGACTTTGGCCATTCTCGTGCGCGCGCAATAACTAATATGAAGGTACGTTTTAGCGACGTTGCCGGTGCCGATGAGGAAAAAGAAGAACTGCAGGAAATTGTAGACTTTTTGAAAAATCCAAAGAAATACAATGATGTTGGTGCACGTATCCCTAAGGGTGTGCTTTTGGTGGGCCCTCCGGGAACAGGTAAAACGTTGTTTGCAAAAGCCGTAGCAGGTGAAGCCGGCGTGCCGTTTTTCTCTATGAGCGGTAGCGACTTTGTTGAAATGTTTGTAGGCGTTGGCGCAAGCCGTGTAAGAGATTTGTTTGAACAAGCAAAACGCAATATGCCGTGCATTATTTTTATTGATGAAATTGATGCTGTCGGACGTCAACGTGGTGCAGGTTTGGGAGGCGGTCACGATGAACGTGAACAAACTCTTAACCAATTGCTTGTGGAAATGGACGGTTTTGAAACAAGCACAAACATAATAATTATGGCAGCAACCAACCGTGCGGATATTCTTGACCCGGCATTGCTTCGTCCGGGAAGATTTGACAGACAAATATACGTAAATGCACCGGACGTTCGTGGTCGTGAAGCAATTTTGAAGGTACATGCTCGCAAAAAACCTATTGGCGCAGATGTAAACTTCCGTACGGTGGCACGCATAACAGCCGGTTTTACCGGTGCGGATTTGGAAAACTTGTTGAACGAATCGGCAATTTTGGCAGTAAGAGATAACCGTAACGTTATTACAATGGCGGACATAAATGAAGGCATAAACAAAGTTATTATGGGTCCGCAAAAGAAATCACGTCTTGTAACCGAGCCGGATAAGCGCATTACCGCATATCACGAAAGCGGTCACGCTATTCTTGCTGCAAGCTTAAAATATTGTGACCCGGTTCATGAAGTAACCATTATTCCACGTGGAATGGCATCGGGCTACACGATGACACGTCCGGAAAACGACAACACACACGTTACCAAACAGGAACTTTTGGACTACATTACTATGAGTCTTGGTGGTAGAGTTGCAGAAGAGTTAATCATCAAAAACTACTGCACGGGTGCAAGTCAGGATATAAAGGTTATTACAGAAAAGGCTCGTCAAATGGTTGCTGAGTGGGGTATGAGCGAAAAAGTAGGTCCGCTTTACTACGGTAGTGAAGGCGAAGTATTTGTAGGCAAGCAGTATCAGACGGAAAAAGGCTACTCTAACGAAGTGGCAAATTTGATTGACGAAGAAGTACGTGCTATTGTGGAAAGTTGCCATAAACGTGCTACTACAATATTGTCGGAAAAAATTGACGTTTTGCATAATATGGCGGTAGTTCTTTTTGAAAAGGAAACAATTCGTTCTGACGAAGTGCAGATGCTTATGGATGGCAAAACCGCTGATGAAGTAATTGCTTTTATGAATAAGCAAGAAGCTGTTACCGAAACACCGGTTGACAATACGGAAAACGCAACAGAAACATTACAATAATTTGTAAAAAATCAATAAAAATCCACCGGCCAAACCGGTGGATTTTTTATTATGTATTTTATTTAGCAGTAGCAACAGTAACGTTGAAGGCTCAAAACCTACTTAACCGTCAGCTGTTCCCGGTAAAAAACACTTTTGTTTTAGCATTTGGTTGTTTGTGCGCAACAAAATTATTTGGCTGTAATTGCCTTGAGCACTTCAGAGCCGTCCGGCAAGCAGGAAAAATCCAATTCGTAAGAAAGATAACCGGAGGTAAACTTTACTTGTGAAAGTTTGCTGATATCGGCGGAGTTCAATACAACCGTATCAAGGCAATGGCCGTTTTCAGCTGTAAGATGCGCAGGCACGCTTGCAATAAACATAAGTCTGTTTTGCAAAGCAGTGCCGTCAAGACAAACGGAAAGTGACGTTAAAACCGCACACGTGTCGTCATTTTGTTTTAATAACACACGTTCTTCCTTGTTAAAATTAGCAAAATATGCCGTTTTGATTGTATTGCCTATTGGTTCGTAAACGCTAACAGTCGGCATATCTTGAAAAGCATCGTTCTTTTCCAGACTGCGTGCATAAACGGCAATTTGGTTGGCATCAATAAACTTTGTACCTTTTTTTAATTCAATTTGATGCGTCATCGGTTCGCCGTCATCAATGGTTACGGTGGCGGTGTAGTCATCTAAGTTGTACGTCGTTGCCATTTTTATTTTTGATATCTGGCTGTATCCGTTGTAACTTGCGTACACACCATTAATTTCCTTAGTGGAAGCAACAGGCAATTGTTTTTCGTTGAAAGTAACGCTGGTTTTTGTAACACATTTTACCGTATGCATATTCTCCGGGAAAATATCCGATACACAAAACTCGTCTATGCCCGGCAAAGAAGAAATATAGCGGAAGTTTTCCGTTGTGTAGCCAAGGTAAACGGTTTGTTCCGTTGAATAAACAAAGTTGTTGTCGTCATCCTTTGAGTATGTTACTGTCAAAGTTCCGGTAACGTTGTCCGGCTTAACTTCATCGGTATGATCGGTTGCAATTTCCACGTCTTTTGCAAACACGTATGAACCGGAGTCTTGTTTTACGGTGTTATCCGCAAGCGTAATTGTGTAAGAAAGTTGTTCGGATTGTTCCCAACAGCGTTTTGCTTTTGTCGGTTCTGCACCGCCACACGCTGAAAACAAAACAGCGCCTGTCAAAAGCAAGCAAACAGTAGTAAAAAATAGTGTACGTTTCATAATTATTCTCCAAAACGGCAAGAGCCGTAGGTAATTTTACCTGCTTATTATATCACACTATGAGTTTGTTGGCAACCCAAACTGCAAAAAAGAGCGTTTCAAAAAGCAAAAAGGCCTTTGCGTATTGCAAAAGCCATTAATTTTGTTGCGCACGTGCGTATGCCTGCAACAGACCGTTCATGGCAACGTTCATTTTTTGTTGTTCTTGTGCGGTGCGTTGCTTGTTTAATCCGTTTTCCTGCAAAATTTTTTGTGCTTTTTGCAGAGTGTCTTGGTGCAACGCAGTTTTTAGTTTGTCAATTTTTCCCGAAGAAGTTTGCTCTTTTTTATAAAAGTTTTTATTAAGTTGTACCACAAACTTGGCAAATTGTTGTTGAGCTCGTTTTGTGCAACGCTTTTTGTGCAGGTTTACTAACGAAAATCCGATATAAGATGCCAAAACAAACGCAACGGCTACAAACAAAAATACGTCTTGCGTGTAAACAATACCGTAATAACCAACGCCTAACGCAATTATTGTGGCAAACACGTACAACAGGTTTAGTCTGTATACAAAATTTTGCTTGTCAAACAGCATAACTTGTGATGGCCGAGCAAGTTGCGAACGGCAAAAAACGTTCCACTGCATTTTATATGTTTTATCCATATATTTTACAATGTTAGCGTTAGCGCCCTTTTTGTTGATTTTTTTTACGCCTTTGGCCAGGCGGGCATTTATCTGTTGGTATGGATTTTGTAGTAAGTTTGCTAAAAAATAAGTTACAAAAGTTACTGCAAGCGCAATAAAAATGTAATAACGGTAGGTAAAGACGTAATTCATAAATATTCTCCTTGGTCAAAATTGTTGACGTTTAGCCAAGGTTTTAATCAATTTTATTGCAAAATGCCTTAGTTTTTCAAGAAAATATACATGTTTGTATTTGTCAGAGCAAAATATATGATTTAACAAATATTTTCCATCGCCGACTTTATGGCAATAAAAAACAGCTGTTTTTTATTCAGGTAAATCTTCTAAAAACTTGCCACACAAAATGTATTTTGCAAATTGCTGTTAAAAGGTGAGAGCGTTATTTATACTCTCACCTTTGCTACGTTTAATTATTTGGTGCAAAAGACGTTAAAAATTCAATTTTGCTGATGCGGAGAGGCAAACAAGCACGTAAATTACATTTTTATCAATTGGTTGGTGGTTATTGACAATACGTAAGCCTCTACGGTGTCAACGCCGGTAATTTCCATAACGGCTTTTTTGTAAGCATTCAGTTGTTTTTTGTAATTTATGTGAATTTTATCAGGATGGTTGGTATACTTAAAATCTACAACAATTGCCTTGCTTTTACCCACAATAAGCAAATCAATTACGCCTTGTAGCATGGTATTGTCATGGTAGGCATCGTCTTTTACTTGGTTGTAAGGTACGGAAAGCATAAACGGAATTTCGTGGTAAATTTTATTGCCCTGGCAAAGCAATTTGCGGAAGTTGTCGTTGTTAAGAGTCCGGTAAATGAGTTCAACGTCAATTTGTTTGGCAACAGCATCGTCAATAAGTTGTTCGTTGCAAAGCCATTGTACCGTTTCGGCAATTTCTTCACGAGTGGCGTTGTAGTTTGCGTATTGGTAAATTGCGTGGTAAGCCGTACCCAACAAATTGCGTTGAGGTACCTCGTCTTCCAGCGTAACGGCAACGGTATCGGGCGCATTGTTGTAGAAAAACGCATCGTCCAGGGCAGAGCACGTCAGCTTCATCGGCATGCCACGTTCAGCAAAATACGAGTACTGCCAATCAAGCTCAGGAAGGCGTTTTGGCTCACACGTATATGTGTTTTCGGCACTATTTTCAGCAAACAGAGTGTCTTTTCCGTCAAATGCAACCTCGTTCCAAATTTTTATACTAAGCTTTTTGTCGGTACGTTCGCTGATTTTTCCCAAATGCTGTTGCAAAGCGTAAAGCACCAAATCCGCATGGCACACGGCGTTAGTAGGAATTGGCGGAAAGGCAATTTTCTTTTCCGTTGTTTTTGTAATAATATCCAAGGCGTACTTTGCACGGGTAAGGGCAACGTACAAAAGGCGCATGCTTTCTTCTTTTTGTTCTCTGTCTGAAACAAGCTCACTCGCCATCCTTACCGGTGACTCGCATTTTTTGCTGTCGGTAAAGTTGTAGTGATGTATTGACGGCCCTATTTTTTTGTTTGTGTATAATATTTTTTGGTTTTCGTTAGGTTTTTGTGCCTCCAAGCCGGCAACAATTACCACCGGAAACTCCAATCCCTTTGATGAGTGCATAGTCATAAGGCGTACGGCGTTTACCTGCCCCACACCCTCGTCGGTGCGGTCGGCGTTTTCCGCTTCGCTAAGGTATTGTAAAAACTTGGTTATGCTTTGCGAATAATACTTGCCCTTCAGGTCGTTTACAAAAGCGTAAAGTTTTTCCAACCGTAAACTGCTGTTTGGCATTCCGCTTACGTACCTTGTAAAATAGCTGTCTGAAACAATTTTAAGCACTACATTATCTACCGTGGTACTATGTGAAAACACACGCACGTCTTGCATAAAAGCAAAAAACGCATCTATTTTTGCCGAGAGCGGTTGCGACGGATTAAGTGAAACATATTTTTGCAAACGCACGGCAAAATCACAATCATCTTCTGCTGTGGCAACACGTATCTCGGCCAGTTCGTTTTTGGTAAAACCACCAAAGCAGGTAAGGCAAGCGCCGACAAATGCAACGTTGTCGTAAGGATTATCAATAGCACGAAGCAGTGTAATTATGTCACGCACTTCCTTATTGTGGTAACCTTTGCGTTTAAAAGATGCCACAACCGGTATGTTGTGCGCCACCAGACTTTCGTAAACGCTTGTTGCACGAGCGGTAAGTTTGGACATAAGTATTACTATGTCGCCAAAACCAATGTTAAGTTGTTTGCCGTCCGCAGTGGTGTAAGGGGTGTTAACATATTCCAGCACTCGTTTTGCAATAACTTCGCCTTCCAAAAAGTCGTTTTCGCCATTCGGAAAGTTTTCTTCAATGTCGTAAATACCGTCAGGCACAGCCGATTTATTATCTTTCTCAACAACAAGGTCCACCTGCACGGACGGCTTTTCCATACACGGCAAAATGGTGCCTGCTATCATATTGTTTGCGTAATCAACCTTGCCGAAGCTTCTGGTCATTGTGTGTTTAAAAATAATGTTTACAAAATCCAATATTTGGTTGTTACTGCGAAAGTTGTCGTTCATTTCTACAACGGCGCCACAACCGTTTTGCAGATACGTATCGTGTTTTTCCACAAAAATTGACGGATCACAGTGACGAAAACCGTAAATACTTTGCTTTACGTCGCCAACCATAAACAACACCGCATCGTGACTTATTTGTGTGACAATTGCTTCCTGAATAGGGTTTATATCTTGGTATTCGTCTACAAAAACATATTTGTAACGAGCTCTCACGGCGGAAAGCACTTCATCGTTTTCCAAAGCTTTAAGGGCAAAGTGTTCCAAATCGTTAAAGTCAAGCACTCCACGTTGCTTTTTTAGTGCAGAATAGTTTTTGTCAAACGTCAGCACCATTTCCACAAGTTTTTGCGTGAGTACAGCATCTTGTTTTACGTCTTCCCAGGTCTCACTCAAAGTGCGGTTCTGCAAAACGTCCGAATATTTCTTTATGAGGTTATTTGTAATTTTTACAATAGTGTCAAACCTTTCGTTAAAACTATCACGTACATTTTTGTCAAGATTTTTGTCACTCTGTTTGCCTGTAGGTTTGCTTTGCAAAGTTAACGTCATAAGGTTTTGCAAAGTTGTTTCCACGTTGTCGGTACAAACATTGCCTACTGCTTGCATGTTAAATTTGCAAGCATTTTGCAAATACGGCGCATTTTCGTTGCTGATATCATCCAACAGATTTTGCCACGAATTTTCAGCAAACGTAAGTGTTTCACGCAGGTTATCAAACAACACATTTACAACGGCACTGTTTTGGTTGTAAGTTGTAAGGATTGGGTGAATATTAACGTTGTACCATGTTTCAAAATCCGGCAGACATTTACCAAATTCGTATAGTTTAAGCAGTTCTTCACGAAAGCTGTCTTCACGTCGGTTAGGAGTAAATATTTTGAAGAGTTTTTCAAACGTGGCATCTTCTGTTTGTCTGTAAAAGGCAAACGTCTGGTCAAGGGCGGTTTGTTTTAGCGTGTTTGCCTGAATGCCTTCCAGAATGCCGAAAGACGGGTCTACATCTACCACGTAAAAATAGTTGCGTAGCAATTCCGCACAAAAAACGTGCAGGGTGGAAATAGACGCCGTATCTATTTTTTCCAGTTGCTCACGCATATGTTCCGAGTCTTCATCGGCAAGGTTAGCAACAAGGCGCTTTTTCATTTCCGCTGCTGCAAGGTTGGTATAGGTTACCAAAACAAACTCGCTTATGTCGGCACCTTTTTTAATCAGTTCACTTATGCGTTCTACCATAACGGTAGTTTTGCCTGTGCCTGCAGATGCGGAAACAAGCAAACGTTTATCCTGTGAATATAGTATTTGTCTTTGAGCTTCTGTTGGGTTTTCAAGCATTGTTCACCGTTTCTTCAGTAGTATTTTCCGTATTTACGGCATTATCTATGTTTTTTGCAGATGCAGTAATGGTGGCACGTTCACCGTAGGTGTAAACGTCATTAAAGTCGCATATCTGGCGATAGTTACAAAATTTGCATGTGCCGTTTGTAGGCGAAATTGCGCAATAGCCGTCGGCGAGTTTTTCGCACATTTTTTCCACCATTTTTATAGCATATTTTTGTTGATTTTTTATTTGTGTAGCTGTTATCAATTTGCTTGTTGAACGACTTTTGCCGTTTTCGTCCATTGCAAAGTTGTAGCGAAAACTTCTGCCTGTTGTTTCAATTGTGTTATCCAACGCAAAAACAACGTCTTTTTCGTACAAGGTATGTCCGTTGTAAACGTATGAGCCCTCATCACCCGGTTTTGTAAATTTGTCGTGCAAATTAAAATAGTAGTATCCGGCAGGTTGTAATCCGTAGGCTTTTTGTACTGCAGTTATGTAAATAAGCAGTTGCAATTTTTGTCCGTTGTACACAAGCTTATCTTCAAAAAGCGCTCCGCTTGAACCGCTTTTGTAGTCAACAACGGTAAAATAGTCGCCAAAAGTATCTATGCGGTCAATTTTCCCTACAAGTTTAATCTGATTATTTCCAAAACTTACCGTTACGCCGTCATCTTTTTCAAACTTCCATTCCGTTGCCTTGTTGGTAAAATTTGATGTTGCAAAGTGTTTTTTGATTACTTTACACAAAGTGGTGCATTCTTTCTTAAGGTTTTTTAGTACGTTTTGTTTGGTTTTATCCCGCAAAAGACCTTTGTAAAAATCTTTTTGCATTACTTTGTCAAAGAAACAATTTGCTTTTTTTACCGTTTCGTCATCACTTTCGTCTGTTTGCATTGTGTCAACGTATTTTTCCAGAACGGCGTGCAAAATTGATCCCAGATCACTGCTTTGCAGTTGTGCTATTTTGCGTGGCAACACACCAAGGCCGTATTGCAAAAAGTAGCGGTATGGGCAATCGTAAAACTCCGTTACACGGCTTGCATCCATCGTTTCCTTTTCAAAAAACAGTTGCTTCCCTTGCAAAATGTTAACACGTGCATTGTTTTCGTCAAATTTGTATGCCGATGTTTGCTTATCAAACATTTTGTCAAGTTCATCAAAACACGGCATACAAACGGCAACTCCGTCTTGCACCAGTCGTTTTGCAAGTACCAGCTGGCTAATTGCCTGTTGTTTGGTATACAAGTTGTTGTCTTTTTGGCAAAGTGGCAGTATTGCGTTTGGTAAAGGTGTGTTTTCGGTAAACAGAGTGCGCAATCCGTCAACAAATTGTGATGGCAACAAATTGTTTGCACCGTCACTTAACGTGTAACTTACGTAAAGTTTTTGCGGTTCTTGCAACAGCTGATACAAACTGAATTTTTCCCGTTTGTTTTCCGTGGCAATTTTTGGTTCTATATTTATGTCGTTGTTTACAAGTTCGGCAATGTCGCTATCGCTAAGCAGGTATCCTTCTCTCTTTACAATCGGCATAGCGCCGTAGTTTGCGCCAAGCAGTGCCAAAAAGTTTATGTCGTGTTTGCGTGCTTTTGCCATATTTGCAAATACAACGCAATCGTTTTGCGCAGGAATTACCGAAATATTTACCGTAGCAACAGCTGTTTCCAATGTTTGCAAAAAATCGTCAATGCTCATCAGACGTTCGCCCAAAATACTTTCCGCTTGTTGCAAAACCAATTCAAATTTTTCCGCCACTTGCAACGAAACGTTGCTTTCGTATGTGTAGCCGTGTTGTTTTTGAACCTCGGCAAAAGCAATTGTTTGTTGTGCCAGGTTACAGCAAGCAACAAGTTGACGAATGTTTGCAACGTAGTCTTTTGCGGTGGCTTGTTGCGGAAAATTTATTTGGCAAAGCAGTTGATAAAACTTATTACGAAAACTCTCCGCATTTGGGTATAATTCATCGCCTGTTCCTATATCAAATGCGGAAAAATCGTATGATACGTTGTATTTTAAGCAGTAGTTTTCAAACAAATAAACATCGTTATCGGCAACGCCGTCATTACCGCAAAACAAAATATTTTTAACAAACGGCAAAACGCTTTCCAACGACAAACCGTTTGCAAAAGCGTTTATGTAGTCGGTTACAAACCGTGCGTAAACGTGGTTGGCAAGACAAAACTGCTTGTCAACAAAATACGGAATATCAAACTCGCCAAATACAAGTTGAACGGAACTTGCGTAGTCTTCCACATCACTACAAACAACGTAAACATCTTTGTAGCGGTGGCCTTCACGCACAAAACCTGCAATTTTGCATGCCAGGTCATATACTTCCTGCGTGCGTGAGCTACTGCAGTTAACTTCAACAAAGCCGTTGTTGTATAAAGGCAATATTTTGCCGTTGCGGTACAGATGTTTTCCTATTTGTTTGGTAAACTCACTTGTGTGTTTTGTTTCCGAAAGAACGGTGCAAGGCAAATTGTTTTTGCGACACAACTCCGTTACGGCGCTGTAAATGTCGTTAAGGTACAAGTAGCGGTCGCTGTTTTCATTGCTGTAACAACAAGCCACAGTAACACCTTTGGCGCATAGCATAAGTTGTTCCACAACGGCAAGCTCCTGCTTGCTGAAGTTATCAAAATCGTACAAATAAAAATAACTGTTTTTTATTACGTCACTTGTGCATACAGCTTCTGCAAGCAATTGCATTTTGTCTGCCGAGTCTACGTAGTTTTCACGTGTGTTTTCCAAATACAAACGGTACAAAAACGCCACGTCGTCTATTTTTGTGGCAAGGCGAGGCGGAAGGCAAGCGCTTGTAAGTTTTTCCGGAGTAATACGGCAGTATTTCAGCGTGCAAATCAAGTCGTACATATTTTGTACAAATCCGGCTGTTTGCACTCCCTTGGTAAAACAACGGAATTGGTGTTCGTCTTTGTGCTGTGCAATAAGCGACGACAACATCATAACTCCGGCCGATTTAGAAAGATAGTCTTTGGTTTGTCTGCCAAGCAAAACGTTTGCCAACCGTTTGAAAGTGCGTACCTGCACGTTAAAACTGCCCTTGGTGGTGCAAAGCAATGCGCGCTCTGCTTCCAAAGAGGCTCGGTCCGGCACTATAATAAAGTGGTTGACATCAAGGTTGGTGGCATCAGTGCGACTTATTACGTCGTTTACGTAGTTGCACGCCTGTTTGAAAGTGTTTGTTTTGTAAATAGTAATCATACAAACATTATACCATCTATTTACAAGCAAATCAACTATATTAAAAATCAGTTTGTGACTAAAACTGCAATTACAAAATTTATATTGTGTTTGTTTTAATACGCAAACGTTATTATTTGCTGTATTTACAATTGTTTGAAGTCAATTATTAAAAAACATTTCTTCGCAGTTTAATTCAACAAAAACGCAGTTGCGGTAGTATTGCCGTAACAAACAAAAATGCCGTATCGGGTATTTGGCGCAACGGCTTTGCAATTTACGGTTGTGATATGCAAATATTTTGTTTGGCAAAAACGTCTGCGCAAAAATGTAATTTATGTTAAAAACAGCGCAATTATTGCACATTTTTGTCAATAATGATATAATAAAAATATGAAGGATAATTTTCAGTTAAAATTAAAAAATTTACCGGATGAGCCGGGCGTTTACATTATGTACGATGCCGACGGCAACGTGCTTTACGTAGGCAAAGCCAAAGTGCTCAAAAACCGTGTGCGCCAATATTTTCACAATCAGGATACTCGTGAAAATGTACTTGCCATGCTAAAACACGTTGATGATTTTAACTATATTATCACTGCAACGGAGGCAGATGCCTTCAGTCTGGAAAACACTCTGATAAAAAAATACACTCCGCCATACAATGTTTTGCTTAAAGACGATAAGCAGTACCCGTACATAAAGGTGAACCTACACGAAGATTTTCCACGGTTTACCTCTACACGCAAACTGCTTCGTGACGGTGCAAAGTATTTTGGGCCCATTACGTTTGGTGGTGCAAAAAGTTTTTTGGATATTTTGTCGCTGTGTTTTCCCACGGCAAGTTGCAAACTTAACTTCAACAAATTGCCAAAAAATTTTCGTCCGTGCCTTAACTACCACATCGGGCGTTGTCCTGCGCCGTGCGTTGGCAAAATAAGTCGGGAAGACTACCGCCGGACAGTGCAAAATGCGGTGGAGTTTTTGAAGGGCAACAACGAACAGGTAAAAACTATGCTTACAGCCAAAATGATGGATGCTTCGGAAAAAATGCAGTACGAAGAGGCGTTAAAAATAAAGCATTACCTTGAACTTGTTGAAAAATTGAACAGTCGCCAAGTGGTGGCGATAAACAAAGATGTTGATTTTGATGTATTCTCCGCAGTAAGTAACGGTAAAAACACTGCGGTTAACCACACTGCGGTGCGTGGCGGTAAGGTGGTTTATTCGGCAAACACACCGGTAAACGATGCCGGTATAGACGAGGCGCAAACACTTACAAGCTTTTTGACGGAATACGTTGAAAACGCAGATATTTCCGCTGAAATCTGCACCAATATGCCATTGCCCGATGCCGACGCTTTGGCGGAATATCTTAAAAAAATTGTTTTACACAGCGTTTCGGTTGTTTGCCCGCAACGTTCGGATAAAAAGAAGGTTGTAGAGATGTCTTACCGCAATGCGCAGGAATATCTTGTAAGCAGTCAGACGGAAATGGACAAAAAATTTAATGCTACGCAAGGTGCGGTAATTCAACTGAAAGATTTGCTCGGTCTGAAAAAATTGCCGAACCGAATAGAGTGCTACGATATCAGCAATGTAAGCGGTGTGGACAAAGTTGCATCTATGGTGGTTTTTACAAACGGTCAAAAAGATGCATCGCAGTACCGTCGTTTCAAAATTAAAACCGTTGAGGGTGCAAACGACTTTGCCAGCATGAAGGAAACGCTTGCCCGCCGATTTGAACGCATGAAGAACGATGACGGTATTTTCGGCAAAACTCCCGATCTTATTGTTGTGGACGGCGGACTCGGTCAACTGGAATATGCCCGTCAGGCGATGGAAGAGGCAAACGTAAGCGTTCAACTTGTTTCTCTTGCCGAAAGGTACGAGCTTGTTTACCGACTTGGTACAAATGCTCCTGTGGCATTGCCACGCAACAGCTATGCACTTAATTTGCTTACCAACATTCGTGATGAGGCGCACCGGTTTGCCATAACGTATTTTCGCAAATTGCACAACAAAAATGCGCTTAAAAGCGTGCTTGACGACATTGAAGGGGTTGGCGAAAAGCGCAAAACCGCTTTGAACAGAAAATTCAAAACAATGGATGCTCTTGCCAGCGCCACCGTTGACGAAATTGCCGATACACCGACCGTTACAAGGGACGTGGCAAAAAAAATATATGCTTGGATACACAACAACTGAATTTGCAACAAAAAAGACGAAGAACGTCAAAATGTTTTTCGTCTTTTGTTTTTTGCGTAACGGGTGCGGTTATTTGGTGCGTTTTGCGCAGAAACAACAAAAAAGGAAGGCTTTTACCTTCCTTTATTATTTGGTAGTGCTACCCAAACCGCCGTTGCGTTTGGTTGTAACGTTGTCGTCTTCAGTAGTAAGATATTTTGTAAAAATACCTTGTGCAAACGCCTGACCTGCTTCCACTACAAGAGTTTTGTCGCTTTCGTTTGTCATGCGTATAAAAATGTGGCCTTCGTTATCGCTTTCGGCGTAGTCGGCATCAATAACGCCAACGGTGTTGTTAAGACGCAATTTGTATTTGAAGCCGAGTCCGCTTCGCGGGTAGATAAGCAACGCCCAGTCATCCGGCATAAGTGCACGCACACCTGTTGCTACCGTTATTGTTTGTTGCGGTTCAAGTGTAAACAAAACCGGCGCAAAAAAATCGTAGCCGGCACTTTTTGCAGTAGCACGACAAGGCAGTTTTATGGCGCAGTATGTTTCTTGATTGCCAAATTGTTCAAATTGCGCAAATGATACTTTTTCAAACTTAGCTTTTTCTCTCATATTTTCACCTTTGTCGTATTATATCACGTTTTGTTTTTGATGTAAATAAAAAACCAACG
>JAZLJV010000054.1:0-2267 GCA_045618025.1 Clostridia bacterium | reverse complement strand
TAGATGATGCCGTTGACGTTATTGAAGAAATGCCTGCAAGCATTGTAAAAAAAATTATCAACCAGGCAGATGCTCAGACACGCAAACTGATTAACGAAATATTGCAATATCCCGAAGACAGCGCCGGAACGCTTATGACGGTGGAATACGTCAGTCTGAAAAAGAGTTGGACTGTAAAAGACGCTTTTGACCGCATAAGACGTGAAGCGGTAGATAAAGAAACCATCTACAACTGCTACGTTACCGACCAACAACGCAGACTTATTGGCTGTATTACAGTAAAAACATTGCTTTTGAACTCTTACGAAGCAATTGTCGGCGACATAATGGAAACGGACGTTATTTCCGTTGAAACCACCGATGACAAAGAGTTTGTTGCATCACTGTTTGCCAAATACGACCTTAGCGCAATGCCGGTTGTGGATAAAGAAAACCGCATTGTAGGTATTATTACCGTAGACGACGTATTGGACGTTATGGAACAGGAGGCAACGGAAGATATTTCCAAAATGGCAGCCGTTACACCGTCCGACCAGCCTTACCTTGACCAAAGCATCTGGCAAATTTGGAAAAACCGTGTGCCTTGGTTACTGCTTTTGATGATTACCGCCACCTTTACAGGCCTTATCATCAACCACTATGAAGCAACACTAAGTGTAATTTTATTTGCCTGCGTGCCAATGCTTATGGATACGGGCGGAAATGCAGGCAGTCAAGCAAGTGTTACAATCATTCGTTCCCTTGCCGTTGACGAAGTTGCTCCACGTAATATAGGTGCGGTTTTATGGAAGGAATTGCGTGTTGCGGTTATTTTGGCAACAACAATGGCAATTGCTTGTTTTGCCAAACTGATGCTGGTAGACAATATGCTTTTCGGCAATCCCGAGTATACCTGGCAAATAGCCCTGACTGTTGCCGTTTCACTGTTTGCCACAATTGTAATTGCAAAAATTGTCGGTTGCTCTATGCCTATTTTGGCAAAAACGCTTAAACTGGACCCGGCAGTTGTTGCAAGCCCGTTTATTACCACCATTGTTGACGTAGTTTCGCTTATTGTTTTTTGCAATATTGCGCAAAGTTTACTTCCGGCAATTGCTTAGCATAAAAGTATCATAAAATATTGCTACAAAACCGTTTTGCCGCAATAAACTTTTTGCACCATTACTCAAGCTAAAACGATAATTGTTGCATAAAGAAAGGGACTACCTGAAGGCAGTCCCTTTTTGTATTTTCCCGATTACGCTTCTTCAATAGCGCCAACTGGGCATTGTGATGCACAAGCGCCACAATCTACGCAAATGTCCGGATCAATATCAAACTTGCCATCGCCTTCGGAAATTGCACCGAAGTTGCAAACGCTTTGGCAACCGCCACACATAATGCATTCATCAGTAATTTTGTGAGCCATAGTCGTTATTCTCCTTTGTTATGATAACTAAATTATACACTTTGATACTTTTTTTGTCTATTATTTTGGCAGTATTTCACAAGTATTTTATAAAACTGTGTCAAACGGTTATTGTTGTTCGCCGAAAATACTGTTCAATTCCATTCGTGTTTGTTCAATATTATATGTTTGCGCATACAAAGTAACAATATCACCAACACGCATTTTTCTTTCGCCGTCACCGTCCAAAAGTTTGTAACTGCCGTCCACCACAATTTCACTCACCTTTGTATTGGCAGGTAGCAAAATATCTTTTACGCATCTACCTACAGCAAACGATTGATTCATAACGGCGTATTCCAACTTGACAAGTTTGCTGGTTTTACCTTGATTTTGCTTATCCACCATACGGCCGAGCAACACGTCGTAAAGCGGTTCTACGTGCATTGCTTCACACAAAAAGTACGAAACAACCACAGCTACACCCACAAAAAACGTATTGGCGTAGTTCCATGTACTTTCCAATACAAACACAAACGCCGTTATAGGTGCACGAGTGCAAGCGCCCATAAAACAGGACATAGAAATAATAACAACAGATGCATACAAATCTGCATTCATCCCAAGACGTACAAGCACATCTGCAAGCACACCACCGGTAAGCGCACCAATGGAAAGCATTGGAACAAATACACCGCCTGTTGCACCGCTACCGGTAGAAAACGCCACGGTAAAAAACTTAAGAACCAACACGACAAGTAAAATTACCAATGTTTTGTTGGCTTGTACAACTTCAACAATCAGTTCGTTTCCGCCGTAAAGTACTTCGGTGCCGTTAAATGTGCCGATGCTTATCAAACCAATTATTGCCACAATCAAA
>JAZLJV010000053.1:0-4453 GCA_045618025.1 Clostridia bacterium | reverse complement strand
AGCCACGGCAAGCAAAAAGCTCTGTCGTGCAAATCGCTTGAAAACATAAAAATTATTCGTCGTACCCCCACGCCACGTCAAACATTGCACACAAAACATTGTGTTGCTGTCTTACACGGACGGAAAGTGCGTTTTTGTCATAGTTACGGTTGGTTTCAACGGTAAACACTACTTTGTCAGTATATGTTTTGGTAAAGTAGTAGTTGAAAGAACCTTTTTGACAAGCCAACTGAGAAGCAAACTCCGGTTCACTCTCCGGACGATAAACGGAATTGTAACGATCCAGAATTGCATCCATTGCAAACGGGTTAAACTCAGGACAATTTTCCCAAATAAGGGTATCGCCCAAAGTGCTCACTTCATCGGTTTGCAATGTGTAACTGCGAGTTGCCTCGTGCAAGTCAATAATAAACTTTGCACCGTATTGTTTATCAAAATCTTCCACTGTTTTTTGTATAGCCGTGGAAATCTCTATAGTTTTTTGGGTGGCTTTTTTGTTTCTTCCCAGTAGAAAGGAACGGTTAAGGTCGGAGTAGTCACTTAGAGGATCGTCCATATCGTACCAACGTTGTTTGGCGTTATCTGCCAAAATGTTTGCCTGCGGAATGATAAGAATATTTCCGCAAACGCCGTACAATTTGCCTACATAGCTGTCGCTGTTTTCATTAACAAGGGCAAGTCCCTCGTTCCAGCCGGCAAGTTCATCCCCGTGTATGCCACCAACAATGGCAATACCCGGCCCGGGTTTGTTTGTTTGGAAGAGATGTACTGTTGTTTCAGACGGGGTATCTTCCAATATTTTCCACGTTGTGTGGGTTATTTGTAATGGTTCGCAAGCGCACTTTTGCATACAAGAAGTGCAAGTTGAGTCAACACACTTGCCACAGTATGCACATTTGTGCGCATCGTGTACCTCCCCCGAAGGTCCGCCACCATCTGGCGACGGACCGGGATTCGGGAAAAGCGAACATGCCGTAAGGCAAAGTGTCAACACCAACATTACAGCCAGCAAACCGGCGCAAATGTTAGTATTTTTCATTGTTCAATTTCACAAATTATTTTGCAAAAATGTTTGCAATTGAGCCTGCCATTTTAGCAGCGCCTGAGTAGAAGTATACAGGAACGTTGTCGTTTGTAGCGTAACCTGTAAACAAACCGTCGTAGTCACCACCGGTTTCGGAGCCTTCCTTGTTTACAACAAGAATAACGCTTGCGCTTGGTGCAATTTCCTTGATAATTGGGTCAGCAAGTGTACCACGACCGCTGGATTTTTGACCTGTGTGCATGCAAACAATGTTAAGTCCGCTTACTGCAAATGCTTGTGCACGTGCAACTTCGCCTGCAGCATCTGTGCCTGCAGCACCAAGACCTTTGTTAGAACCACCAAGAACAACAACAACTGTTGAACCGGCTTCACAATCACTAGCTTCAAGAACCATATCGCTTTCGTAAGTTACGCCTGCTTTGTCAAGCAAAGATGTAGCTGTTGTAATAGCAAATTGTCCAAGAGAAGTTACGTAAACTTTTCCGCTGAAGTTGATGCCTGTAACATCTTGATCGTAAGGTACGTCGCCACCACCTTGTGGACCTGGGTTTGGGTTTGGATCTTCACATGCAGCAAAAGCTACAAGAGAGAGTGCAAGTACAAGTACAAGCACAAGTGACATAATTTTTTTCATTTCTTTTTCCTCCAAATTTTTTTTATTTATACTCTTGCGAGTTTAAATACAGTAATAGTTATTATTTACCCGGATGCAAGAATGCACCGATATCTTCACAAAGACCTTCGTAAAGTTCTCCGAATGTAGGGTAGTTAAGTCTGAAATTGTTTTCAAATTCAAACGCACCAACGTAAATGCCTTCACGTTGTTCAAGTCCGCAGTCAGGTGCCATAACGTTTGTTTCACGAGTCATACAGTTTCCACCGGCAGGGTCGTTGAAGTACGTGATAAGTGACATTATTGTAGTGGTATGACGTGCAACACGTTCGTTAATGGAAACAGGTTTTGCAACAATTATCGGACTTGGAGCAGATTTACCTTGCGCAACAGCCTTTTTGCTGTTTTCTTTATCCAATTTTACAAGATATTCGTAGAACTTATCCGGCTTTTCGTAAGTGATAAGACCATCGGTAAATGCACCACGGATTTTGCCTTGTGAAGCATTGGATGTTTCGCAAAGGTAAGCATATGTGTAGGTGTAGTCACCAAGTTCACGGTGAGTTAAACCACGCATTGCTTGAGGAGAAGTTTCAAGACCGATATCCATCAGTTCGTCAAGCACCCACATTTTTGCTTCAGTAGGAATTTTTTGAGCATCATCATGGCCGATAATAGCATTGATTGTAACGTATTCAGGTGATGCTTCGTGAAGGTCAATGGTCATAGTGATATCGTTTTGACGAATACAGTTGGTAATTGCCCAAGCAATACGTTCCGTATAGGTGCCGTATTCACTACCGGGGTAAGCACGGTTGATGTTACGAACTTCACTTGAAGAAAGTTGTTGTCCACTGCTGTGCGTGTAAACGTCAGGTGTTGGCCATTGGTCTACCGTGTTGGTAGCACGTGAACCGAATTTGAAAGTACGGGTTGAACCGTCAGAACACGGAATTGTGTAGTACCAGCTGGTAGCTTCTTGTGGTTGAGAGTGCGAGTAAGCGCTCTTGTTTACTTCGTTTACTACGTACAACGTACCACGTTTAACTTGCTGACCGGCATTTTCCAAGAAAAGTGTTGCAGTAAGTTGGCCGGATGGTTCGTTAGGGTGAGTACCGCCCATAACAAGTACGGAAGGTACTTTTTCCACTTCGGCATCAGCCATTACGTTTTCGCAAGTATCCTTTATACTGGAACGTGCATCGCCGTAGGAAATGATTGCAACGTTGTACGTTTTGTTTTTCAAACCGCCAAGTGCGCTTTGTGCATCTACCACTGCTCCGGTAATGCCCTTTTCAGATGCAATAGTTTCTTTGCCTGTAGCAATAGCAACTTTTGTTTCAGCTTTTACAGCATCAAGAGTTGTGTACTGTGCTTCGTCGCCGTTGCGAACCAAAGCAATGGTATTTTCGTTACCGTAAAATACGTAGATATCAGAGTCAGCCACTTGGCCTTCCAACGTTTTGGAATACTTGTGGAATTTTTCCACTTTGTCTGCTTCTTTGGTGTAAAACTCTGCTTCAAACTTGCGGAAAGATGCAAAGCGACCGCCGATAATAATTGTAAGTACAAGTGCCAACAAAAGCACTGCGGAAGTAACAATAATGTTTATCTTTTTATTTTGTAAATTCATTTTTATTACCTCCGTTACTTAATGAGAAAGATTCTCAAAACAAACATAACCAATGTTATACCGCCGATAATTTTGTCGGTCAGTTTCTTTGATTTGAACATGTTCCAAACAACAAAGCCGGAAATAACAACGGCAATAACAAGGTAAAGAACTGTTAAAAGATCGTAATAAATTTTCATACCGTTATGCCTCCTCTACTTGTTGTGTTTTAAGCTTTTTGCTTATAAGCATTTCGTAAACAATTGCAAACGCTACTGTAAGAAGTGTCATAATAATAAGCAAAATCATTCCATCGGTAAGTGCGCCGTTTACAATTTTGGAAAGGAATTTCTTTTGAACAAGAATACCAAACAGCAAAATGCCCAAAATTGAGTAAACAAAAGTTACAATAACTGCAGGAATTGCAGCCAAGGAAACGTCCTTCCACTTATCTGCACCAACAATATCTCTTGCAAATTGTGCGGACATTGCCGTAGGTGGCAAAAATTCACCGATTGCTGCCAAAAGTGACAAGCCACAGCAAGCCCAGATGTTGTCGCTAATGCCGTTAAGTGCCATAACGAACGGTCCACCGAGGATGGATGCCGAACCGAATGCGGAAATACCGCCGAACAATGGCAACGTGAGTCCCATTGCTACGTACTTGAATACGTTTGGAAGGCTTACGGCAATTGTTACAAAGTAACCACGACCGCCGTTGTATGTAAGAATTTCCATAAACATACCAACGCCCATCAAAAGACCCATTGCAGAGAAGGATTTTGCTACGCCTTGACGAATAACTTCAACAATGCAGTTTGGTTTTTCTTCTGTTTGTTCAACAGTAATTTCTCCGTCTTCTTCCTGCTTTTTCTCAGGTTTTTGCCAGAATGGAAGTTTTCTTCCCACAAAGAAGCAAACAACTGTTGAAATGATGAACATTGCAGGCATTGCCAAAGAACCAAAGAACTTTTTCCAGATCATTTCACAAACAATAAAGCAAATGAGAACGATAAGTGGAATAGCAACGGTAAAGTTGAGTTCGTCAAAAATTTTAACGTTGATAACATTTGGCAATTCTTCTTCGCTTATTGCGGTAACGTATTTTCTTCCCAATAACAAAACACTAACTATTGCAAGCGGAATTGTAAGTGTTAAAAGTGGAAGTTCAAAACCTGTATAA
>JAZLJV010000052.1:0-4127 GCA_045618025.1 Clostridia bacterium | reverse complement strand
GGAGGTAAAAATATGAAAAAAAGTATTATTATTGCACTTGTTGCCGTAATGCTCATTTCTGTTGTTTTGTTTGTCGGTTGTCAAAAAAGCCCGTTGTTTTCTGCCGATGTTTGGGAAAAATTGTTTGATACCACGGGCGCACGTTACGTTTTGCTTTCAGATGATGATTTTATCAGCATTTTGGAAGAATACAAGAACGATACCGAAAACGTTTGGACCAAACAAGAACTTGCCGATATGCTGAACGCTTATCATGTGCAAAACGGTGTTGAGTTTTCTTACGATGGCTATGTAAAAATGATTAACGATGCCAAAAACGCAAGAACGCAAATTGTAATTGGTGAATGCACTTACCATAACGCTTGGAACCCAACCGGCGCACCTTACGGTTGCAGAGTTGCCGTTGGTGTTACCGACGGTGTTATTACCGCTATTACTCTTTACAGCGATGAGGAGTCGGGTATGATCAGAACTTCTTCTTCCAACGAAATTGCCGGTTGGAGCAAAGAATTTGCCGAAAGCAAATACAATGCGTATATTCACGGTTTTATCGGTAAAACGGTAGAAGAAATAAATGCTATTAAAGTTTTGCCTGACAGTGCAAGCGTTTCTTCAATAGCAATCGGTGCCCTTGCCGACAGAGAAGTTGTTTTGTTTGGCGGAGAAAGCACGTACGTTATTGCAGGCGCAACGCAGTCTTCCGCAAGAATTGTTGTGGCAATTCAAAATGCGCTTTCCAAATTGGCAAAATAGCCAGATAAACAACAAGTATCAAAGGGCATTACATTTTGACGTGTACAAAATTTTTTTTGAGATACAGTCAGTTAAAAGCGTAAACATGTCTGAGCTATGGCGCTTGCAACGTATTTTTTGCAATTTTTAGCTAAAACAATGCCATAAACATAAAAAGGTGAGAGTATTTTTTGTTCTCGCTTTTTTGTTGTCTTTGCAGTGTTTTTTGTGTTTGCTATGCACTGCATACAGCGACGGCTAAAAACCAAACAATCCGTTTGCTTTGCACATCCATTTATAGGTATTTTTTGTTTGGTAAAACTTGCAAACTGTCGTTAAAAATGGTACAATGTAAACAATGAAAAACATTCGCAAAAACTTAATAGTAGTTTTGGCGTTGCTTGTTGCCGTTGTGTTTGTGCTTGGCACAAATGTTGCGTGGGCACAAGGTGACCTTGACCTTTCTTCGGTTTTGTATTTTGTAACGGAGAAAAGTACCGGCAACGAAATGTGGATTTCACAATCTGCTTACAATGCAAATTCCGACGACTACGAACTTGGTTTTGTTGCACGTGAAAGCACAACGGAAAACGGTATTACGGTGGGGTTTTCTCGCCCGTATTTTGCCGACATTGTAACAACCGTGGAAATATATTCTACGGAAGACTTTGTTATTGATTTTGCACTGACGGACGGCGATTGGACAGAACTTCAACAACAAACAAAACAAACACTTTTGGATGCACTTGTTTACGCACACAAAACGTTGCTTCACGTTGATAGCATTGCCAACACACAAATAAATACTTCAGACGTGGCACGTTACAATGTACTTGAAAGCGGAAAAACGCTTAAAATTGACTACGATACCTATAAAATGTTTGAACTTGCACGGGAAATTTACACCGCCACCAACGGTGCTTTTAACCCTGCCGTTTACCGCCTTGTTGATTTATGGGGATTTTCTTCACGCATTTACAGTAACGGGGCATTCGGCTTGCCGTACGATAGGGCAGTTAGTCCAAGCGATTTTTTTGCAAACGGTTATCCGCTTCCCGACCAAAAGTACGTTGATGCGTTCAGCAAAAGTGCCTTTACGGACTTTTCGCAAGAAGCCGTAACACTTTATAAAGAGGGCGACGAATATTTTGTTACAAAAAACGTTGCCGATGCGGTTGTGGACGGCGTAAGTTTTGGCCAGTGGATAGATTTTGGCGGAATTGCCAAAGGCTACTGCGCCGATTTGATAGAAAACAATTTTTGCGCCAATGGCATTACTGCTTACTACGTTAACGTGGGCACCAGTAGTATTGCCGTTGGTTCAAGTGCGCTTACGTTGGCACTTAGTGACCCGTATGACGTTATGGCACAAATATATGCCTCCACTTGCTATGCCGGTGTAAACGTGCAACAAAACAGTATTTCCACCAGTGGGCAGTACGTGCGCAAATACGTTAGCGACGGCGTGGAATATGCACACATTGTTGACGGTAAAAAGGGCGCACCGGCTCAAACGGGTATAAAAACCGTAAGTGTTATTGCGCCGGACGGGGACTACTGGTCGGCAAAGGGCGACTGTCTGACAACAGCGCTTACCGTTATGGGGCGTACCGGCATAGTTGACTTTTTTAACAATTACGCCAAACAAAACAACCTGAAGATTGTTGTAATTT
Source organism: Clostridia bacterium (assembly GCA_045618025.1). Taxonomy (GTDB): domain Bacteria; phylum Bacillota; class Clostridia; order Christensenellales; family CAG-314; genus Fimimonas. Next base: position 1,722 of record JAZLJV010000052.1, on the reverse strand, counting down.
ACGAAACGTTGGACGGAGGCAGGCAGATACTTAGCAACGTCAACAAACAAGAACTTGTAACAACCAATACTACATTCAATAATTTTGGCTGGGCGGTGGAGAACCAAAACGGCACCTTTGTTTACAATTCGTCTGCTGTGGTGTACCCGCAGTCATCAGCGGAACTCATGTGGTTGGTTGTTACGCTTGCTGTTATTTTGGGCTTTTTTGTTGTGGGCGTTGTGGTGCTTGCATTTGTCAAAAATGCACCACGTATGCCTAAAATATTGGCAACACGTAGCAGTAAGTTGTTTAAGAAGACTGACATTATAGTATATTTTTTGGTATTGTTGCTAATTGTTTCACTGTTTGGTGCCTTTTTTGAAAGTACTTCGCAAGATATAAGCCGTATTAACGTTTGCGATATGGTAACGGGCGACTGTCTGTTTGTTTACAATGTTTCCCGCAACGAATACGATATTTACCAAGCCAACGGCTGGCAGGTACAAGTAACAAACAGTGCTGACACTTTAACGGTAAACTTTACCAAAAGCTTTGACGGCGAAGTGCGTTTTAACACTTTGGTTATTAAAACAAACGGCAAAACAACCGTGCAAATGCATGATAGCAAATGTGGGCACTCTCAGGATTGTGTGCGGTTATTTGGAAAAATTACAAAAAACGGCGGTACAATTGTGTGCTCGCCAAACCGACTTAAAGTAGTTACGGAGTAGTATGAAAAAATTTTCTGCAAAAAGAGTGGCTTTGTTGGCTGTGTTTACCGCACTAAGCCTTATTATGTTTATGGTAGAAAGTCTTTTTCCACCGCTGTTTTTACCCGGTGCAAAAATGGGACTTTCCAATATTTTTTCACTGCTTGCACTTGTTGTGCTTGGGCCTATTGATGCGGTTGTGGTGGTGCTGGTGCGTACAACGCTTGGCAGTATGTTTACGGGTAACCTTTCAACACTTGTTTACAGTATGAGCGCAGGCCTTGCCAGTATGGTTGTTTCAGCAGTACTTGTAGAATTTGTTTACCCTAAAATAAGTATTGTTGCCGTTTCAGTGGTTTCAGCCGTGTGCCACAATCTTGTGCAAAACGTTGTTTTTTGCCTTGTATCAAACACGCCGGAAATGTATTCATATATGCCATATCTGGCAATTCTCGGTGTTGTGGCAGGCGTTGTTGTAGGTTGTGCCGTGTGGCTTATTGTGCGGTACGTTCCACTAAAAACATTTGCAAATTCTTTGGGTGAGGAAATTGAAAAACAGTCATGACGTATATGCTTTTGCGTAGGTTTTTGCAAACAATGCATTGCGTTTTCAAACAAATTTGAAACAGCGTTACTTATTTGAGTAACGTTTTTTTGGTGCCATAAGATATAGCAAAAAATGTGAGTAGAAGCTATTGCGTAAGGTTTATTGGCGGTGGTGAAAAAAATCATTATTCAGTAAAAAACATATAGGAAACATTAGCCTTTTGGTAAAAATTTCGGAATATTTTGGTTATATACTTTGTGTTAGAATATTTTTACAAAGCATAAATTAGTTATATGCTGAAAATATTAAAAAAATTGGGCACAAAACGCATTTTTGCCATTGTTATGCTGGTTTTTTGTGCTGTTATTGCGATGTTTGGCGGTAATTGGTTCCGTCAGAATGTCAGTGCCAAGCCACAGCAATATGTCGGTGTTCTGGAAATGTGGAATGTGGAGGAGTTTGGAGGCGGTTGGGGAAGTCGTG
>JAZLJV010000051.1:0-3468 GCA_045618025.1 Clostridia bacterium | reverse complement strand
CCGACGGCAAAAAATCCGGTTTGGCTCACGCAGTAAAAATTCTTAAAAATATTGACGATATAGGTATTATGAAGTTTACCGAAAAAGACGTTGTACGGCATCCGCTTGTGCAACAAATTGTAAAAGCGTACGAAAACGCAGAGGATAAAAAATAATGCAACAAAAGAAAGAAAAAAACGACGGTTTATTAATTTTTACACTTTACTTTTTGGCGTTTGTTGTTTTGGCATTGCTAATGTATTTGCCTAACAAAAACCGTGATGACATAGCCAACAAAATGTTTTTTCAGTTGTTTGCTTTGGTACTGCTTCTTGTAAGTTTGTATCTTTACAGCTATTTTTCCGGCAAAGGTACAGAACTTACCTCTAACAAAGTTACGGCAATGCTTGCCACAATGGTGCTTTCGTATGGGCTGTTGGTTTGTTTTAGCTATTGGAACGAATACGGATATTTTCTTGCGCCGTTTTCCTTTGCCGCAACGGTAATTGCAATGACTGTTTCCGCAAGACGTGGCTTTTTTGCCAATTTTGTGGTAATTATACTGTACTTTATGCAAGCAGTAAACTTCGGCGAAAACTATACTATTTCCGTATCTATGTTTTACCTGCTTCTCGGTGGAACGGTAGAGTCGGTTTACGCCGCATTTATTTTCAGCAAGCATACAACACGTTTGCAATACCTGTTTACCGGGTTCAAATTGGGCTTTATTTCCGCCGTATGTTGCGTTACGTCGGCATTGTTGTTTGAAGTAGACATTGCTATTAAGCAACTTGCGGTTTATGCTCTGCTTGCGTGGGCAAGCGGAATTGCCGGTGTAATGCTTATGTTTGTTGTTGTTCCGCTGTTTGAAAGGTTGTTTAACGTTGTTTCCGTGTTCCGTTTTTCGGAAATTGCCAACAGCGATAACGAACTTATGCGAAAACTGTACGAAAAGGCACCAGGCACCTACAACCACAGTTTAAGTGTTGCCATTTACGCCGAGGCGTGTGCTGTTGCCATTGGTGAAAGTGCAATTCTGGCACGTGCAGCAGCATATTATCACGACATCGGTAAACTTAAAAATCCCGAGTTTTTTGCGGAAAACCTGCAAAACGGTGTTAACCCTCATGATAATATGACACCGGAAAACAGCGTTTCTATGATAAAATCTCATACGGAATACGGCCTTGCAATGGCTAAGGAATACAAACTTCCGCAGGAAATACAAAATGCTATTGTAGAACATCACGGCACGTTGCCTATTCGCTATTTTTATCAGAAGGCGCAAAAATACACCGATGGTGAACTTTCGCAGGAACAGTATTGTTATGACGGTCCAAAGCCGACAAACAAAATAAGCGCAATTTTGATGATTTGCGATGCAGGTGAAGCGGCACTGCGTGCTCAGGGCGATAAAACCCGTGCCGAAGAAATTATTGATGAAATTGTAAAAGAAAGACTTGATGCGGAACAGTTTTCCAATTGCGATATTACGCTTAAGGAAATTGACGTGATAAAAAGTACCATAATTACAACATTCAGCGGTATCCGTCACAAGCGTGTAAAATACCCAAAACTTAAACTCAAAGGAAAACAAGAATAATGAAGATATACTTTAAGGGCGGTTTTTTGTACCGCAAAAGCATAAAAAAAGCATTGGAAACAGCGCTGAATACGCTCGGCCAACATTCCGAACAGTTGGAAATGGCAATTTCATTTGTGGACGATGCAACAATAAAAACACTTAATTTGCAAAAGCGTAATGTAGACGGTATTACCGATGTGTTGTCTTTTCCCGCTATTGAAGCCTCTCGCAGTGTAATTGACTTAAGCAATTTTCCGTTGGATGTCAATCCTGAAGACGGCAGGCTGTTTTTGGGCGACGTAGTTATTTGTACCAAACGTGCCAAACAACAAGCCGAAGAGTACTGCCACAGTGTAAAGCGTGAAGTTTGTTTTTTGGCTACACACGGTTTGTTGCATTTGCTTGGGTACGACCACGTTGAACCAAACGACGAAGAACAAATGGTGACACTTCAAAAACAAATATTGGAAAAAGCAGGGATAACACGAGACTGATGAAAACGGGATTTATTGCTATTGTGGGATTGGCAAACGCCGGAAAATCCACTCTTCTAAATGCACTTATCAAACAAAAAGTATCAATTGTTTCGCCTAAACCGCAAACAACACGAGATGCAATTCTGGGTATATGGACCGACGATGACAGTCAGATGGTGTTTGTAGATACTCCCGGTTTTTTGAACAGCAAAAATGCTCTTGGCGACTACATGCTTAAGTCAATAGACAACGCTGTAGAAGATGTTGATGCGGTAATGGTGGTAATTGACGGCCACGACGGAATAAGTGAAAACGAACTTGCGCAAATTGCAAAGTATTCGGCAAAAAAGGTTCCGCTTGTAGTTGTTGTTACCAAAACCGATATTTCTCAGCCGGAAAAACTTATGCCGGAACTGATGAAACTTAACGGTAACAGCGCCATTAGTGAAGTTTACTGTGTTTCCGCAAAGCGCAACAAAAATGTTGATATTCTGCGTGAAGGGCTAAAAAAATATCTTACCGGCACACAAATGTATTTTGAAGAAGACGACGTTACCGACAAAAGTCAACGCTTTATTGTTGGCGAGATGATTCGTGAAAAGGTTCTTCTTTGTTGTGAAAACGAAATACCGCACGGCATTGGTGTTTACGTAAACAAAATGGAATACCTGCAAGACGTTTGCGAATGGGACATTGATGCCACCGTTTACGTGGAAAAAGCTTCGCATAAACCTATTATTTTGGGCAAGCAAGGTCAAATGATAAAAAGCATTGGCGTCCACGCACGTGAAAGTATTGAAAAATTGCTTGGAGAAAAGGTTTACCTTACGCTGTGGGTAAAGGTTAAGGAAGATTGGCGCAACAGCGACTATATGCTTAACGAGCTTGGCTACAACGCAAAAAAGTAACGCAAAAACAAGCTTTTTGTGGTACTTATATGTTTACAATACACTCTTTTTGTTTATAATTTTGCAAAAGGAGTGTTTATTTTGAAAAATCAACTTTGGAAACTTTTTGAAGAAACGGGTAACCCCGCTTACTACCTTTTGTACAAGGAATTGACAGACAATGGACACGACGACAAAGGCGATAGCTCTGCTAAGCACTGACTATAACGAAAACGATAAACTTGTGCTGTTGTATTCGCTGGAATACGGCAAAATAACGGTGCACGCACGTGGTGTGCGTAAGTCAACTGCAAAACTTAAGTTTTGTGTTGACCGGTTTTGTTTCGGTCAGTACGAATTGGCACAAAACGGTGATCGCTTTACCCTTAAAACTTGTACGGAATTGGAGAGTTTTTACGCCCTGCGTGAAGATATTTTGAGCTTTTACGGCGCATCGGTGGTGGCTGAACTGCTTGCCAACTACACTGACGAAGGGGAAAACAATCCGGAAACTTTTGTTACCGCCCTAAAGGCATTGCGT
>JAZLJV010000050.1:0-4581 GCA_045618025.1 Clostridia bacterium | reverse complement strand
TGACGGCCGTGGTATACCGGTAGACGTACATCCGCAACTTAAAGTCAGCGGTGTTGAGGTTGTTTTTACTCAACTGCATGCAGGTGGCAAGTTCAATAACGAAAACTACGCCTTTTCCGGTGGTCTTCACGGTGTAGGCGCATCTGTTACCAACGCCCTTAGCGAGTGGCTTACTGTTACTGTTGCCAAAGACGGTAATTTGTACGAACAAAAGTTTCATTCATACGAAAACGCCGATGGCAAAGTGCTTAGCGGTATGCCGGTAGAACCGCTAAAAAAGGTGGGTTCAACAAAACTGCACGGCACAACGGTAAGTTTTTTGGCGGATAAACGTGTGTTCAAAAACGTACAGATGGATTACGAAACAATAAACAAGCGCATAAAGGAACTTGCTTTTTTGAACAAAGGCATAGAGTTTGCGCTTACCGATGAACGTGCGCAGGACGATGACGGCGAAAACCTTACTCACGTTTACAAATATGACGGCGGACTAAGAGATTTTGTGCTGTACCTTAACGAAAACAAGGCGCCTTTGCACATAAGTCCGCTTATATGGAAGGGCAAAAACGACGTTTGCGAATTGGAATTTGCCTTTCAGTATACCGATAACTACACGGAAAACTGCCTTTCATACGTTAACAACATACCAACAGGTGAGGGCGGAACGCACGAAACGGGTTTCAAAACGGCAATGACAAAGGTGTTTAACGATTTTGCCCGTCAACGTAAATTGTTGAAAGACAAGGAAGACAACCTGCTTGGCGAAGATTTTCGTGAAGGCATAACAGTGGTGCTTTCGGTAAAAATGGCAAACGTTCAGTTTGAAGGCCAGACAAAAACAAAGCTTGGCAACATAGAAGCAAAAAGCGCATGTGAAGCACTTGCAACGGAAGGTTTGACTGCACTTTTGGAAGGTAATACCAGCGTTGGCGAAACTATTATCAAAAAGTCAATTCAATCGGCAAAAGTGCGTGAAGCGGCTCGCAAAGCTAAGGAAGTCACACGCCAAAAAAACAGCATTTTCAATTCTACACTTATCGGCAAATTGGCAAGTTGTTCCTGCAAGGATGCCTCTCAGAAAGAGTTGTCTATTGTAGGGGGTGACAGCGCAGGCGCTAGTGCAAAAAAAGCACGGAACCGTCGTTTTCAGGCAATTTTGCCTTTGCGTGGCAAACCGCTTAATGCCGAAAAAAAGCGTATTGACCAAGTGCTTGCCAACGAAGAAATACGTTCGCTTATCAGCGCACTTGATACCGGCATTGGCGAAGAAGATTTTAACATAGACGATCTTAAGTATGACAAAATTATCATTCTTTCCGATGCCGACCAGGACGGTTACCATATACGTGCAATTTTACTTACCTTCTTTTACCGTTACATGCGTCAGCTAATTACCGATGGCCACGTTTACATTGGTATGCCACCGCTTTACAAGGTGAGCAAAAAGGATAATATTCGCTATGCTTACAACGATGCCGAACTGCAGATAGCTGTAGACGAAATTGGCAAAGGTTACGAATTGCAACGTTACAAAGGTCTTGGTGAAATGAACCCCGAACAACTTTGGGAAACAACACTCAACCCCGAAACGAGAACACTTATGCGTGTAACGCTGGAAAACTCCGCCGAAGCGGAACGTATGGTTACCACACTTATGGGAGACCAAGTGGATGCACGCAGAGAATACATTATTGACAACGCCGACTTCAACAAAGATAACGACGGCGCATTTGAAGAATTTGTGTGAGGAGGTAATGGCAAATGAAACAATCGGACATTTTTGAAACTTTGCAGAACGAAACGGAAAAACTTGCCGACGGCAGTAATCTTGTCACAAAAAACATGGAAGAAGTAATGCACGAATCCATGATTCCCTATGCCGAACACGTTATTCTTGACCGTGCTCTTCCACGTGTTGAAGACGGACTAAAGCCGGTGCAAAGACGTATTTTGTACAGTATGTACGAGCAAGGCAACACTCCCGACAAACCGACACGCAAGTCGGCACGTATTGTAGGCGATTGCATGGGGCGCTATCATCCGCACGGCGACTCATCTATTTACGGTGCACTTGTACATATGGCGCAAGATTTTGTTATGAATGTTCCGCTTATTCACGGGCAGGGCAACTTTGGTAACATAGACGGTGACGGCGCCGCAGCAATGCGTTACACCGAAGCAAAACTTACGCCTATTGCTATGGAACTTTTGCGTGATATAGACAAAGACACAGTACATTTTTCCCGCAACTTTGACGACTCTACCAAAGAGCCGGATATGCTTCCGGGGCGCTTTCCCAACCTATTGGTAAACGGCGCAACAGGTATTGCCGTAGGCTTGGCGACAAATATTCCTCCACATAACTTTGTGGAAGTTATTGACGGTGTTATTGCTTACATAGATCACCGCAATATTACTCTTGATGCAATGATGAAGATAATAAAAGGGCCGGATTTTCCTACCGGTGGCTTTATTATTGCAGGCGACGGACTAAAGCAGGCTTACGAAACGGGCAAAGGTAAAATTATAATCCGTTCCAAAGTGCACATAGAACAAGGAACGGGCGACCGTCAAAACATTGTTATTGACGAAATACCTTTTCAGGTAAACTATACGGAGCTTTTACAAAAAATAGGTGAACTGAGAGATGCCAAAAAGGACGAACTGCAGGGCATAAGCGATATTGTTGACGAAAGTGATAAAGAAGGTATGCGTGCCGTTATTAAATTGCGCAAAGATATTGACCCGAAAAAGGTTTTGCAAGTACTGTTCAAATACAGTCCACTGCAACAAACTTACGGCATAAATATGGTTGCCATTGCCGACGGAAAACCGCAACAAATGGGACTTTTGGATATTATTTCATACTACACGGCCTATCAGCGTGAAGTAGTGCTTAAGCGTTGCAAATACCAATTGGAAGAAGCCCGTCAACGTGCCCACATTTTGCAAGGGTTGGTAATTGCCGTAAGCAACATTGACGAAGTTGTTCAAATAATAAAAAATGCACAAAGTACTACCGATGCCAAGCAAAAACTGCGTGATCGCTTTGAACTTTCCGAAAAACAGGCTCAAGCCATTCTGGATTTGCGTTTGGCACGTCTTACCCGTCTTGAAGTTACCAAATTGGAAAACGAACTTGCCGAGCTGGAAAAACTTATTGTGCGTTTGCAGGAAATAATAAACAGCAAAAAAGAACAAATGGAAGTGATAAAGTCGGAACTTACTTCTCTTAAACGGCAATTTAAGGTTGCACGTCGTACGGAAATTTACGGCGAAGAAAAGCAAGTGACCGTACCAAGCGATAATGACGAAAAACCGGTGGAAACCGTTGTGTTGGCAATAACAGCCGAAAACACGCTTAAGCGCATTCCTCAAAAGAACTTTAATATGAGTAACAAGGATGCTGTAGGTGCGGAATTGGGCGATATGCTTACCTATGCCAAACTTGCAAAAACCGATGATAAAGTTGTATTCTTCAGCAATCTCGGCAACTGCTTTAAGTGTGATGTTTCTTTACTGCCGGAAGTGCGTTACCGTGATAAAGGCTTTTCACTCTCAGCTGTTTTTAATGATGCCGATTCTGCCGAAATACCTGTAGGAATATTGGTGTTGCCAAACGGCAAGGAAGCTACCGGCGAACTGCTTGTTTACACCAGACAAGGTATGATAAAACGTACAGCAATTGCCGAGTATCAACTGCTTAAGCAATGCTTCCAGGGTTACAAAGGCAAACCTGGCGATGAAGTAATAAAGGTGGAAGTCTTCCGTGAGGGTACGGAAATATTCTACTGCACAAGCAAAGGCGGTTGCACCCGCTTTGATAGTGCCGAATTGCCTGTTCAGGGCAGAGTTGCCGGTGGTGTGCGTTGTATTACTTTGACGGACGACGAAAGTATTGTGTTTGTCGGACAAATTACCGCTGAAAAAGGCGAAATATTTATGGTGACCAACAAAGGCTTTGCAAAACGTTTGCCGGTAAAGGATATTACCAAGCATAAGCGTGATTGCAAAGGGGCAAAAGGTATAGAATTTGGCAACAACGGCAAAAACGTTGTGTTTGCATCGTATACCTACGAAAACGGTATAGATGTAGCTATTATTGACCGTGCCGGCATTTTGGTAGTTAATTCACTTGATTTTGCCAAGGAAAATAAAAACAGTCAGGGCAAGTTGCCAAAGGGCAAACGTGGCGGAATTGTTGTTGAAAACATTGTTGCCTTCAAAACCTTGGCGGAAAAATAGTGCGTTTGATTGTGCCATAACCGACTGCATTATGTTAGTGTTATCACAAAATTTTACAGTTTTGTTTCTTAGCATTAATAGCTACAATTTGTTAGTTGTTTCAGTCATAAACATTTGCAATTTTTATGCATTGTAAGCGCTGTTGAACTACGCCAACAAATATTTTCCTCAGCAAAACAATGTTAAAAAAATAAATGTATACAGCAAAAAGCATTCGCGTTATGGAGTAGTGCTCCCCGTAGAGGGACGGACAGATTGGTTGGTTTTGAATTGTCGCTGATACTTTTTGTACGGTGAGTCTTAGCCGACCTAATGCAACAAAAAAGTGAGAGTAAA
>JAZLJV010000049.1:0-5282 GCA_045618025.1 Clostridia bacterium | reverse complement strand
TGGCATTGCGTTGGCTTTAAGTCTTTCACGCATCATTTTGATAACGTTCTGAAAGTTAGCCCCGTTAATATCCATTTTGTTTACAAATGCAATACGTGGTACGCTGTATTTGGTTGCTTGGTGCCAAACGGTTTCACTTTGTGGTTGAACACCGTTACGAGCACTAAACAATGCAACGGCACCGTCCAAAACTTTTAGGGAACGTTCAACTTCTACTGTAAAGTCAACGTGTCCCGGAGTATCAATAAGGTTGATACGATAGTCAATGTCATTGCTACGGTTTACCCAGTGAACGGTAGTTGCAGCGGAAGCAATGGTGATACCACGTTCCTGTTCTTGCGCCATACTATCCATTACGGCTGTGCCTTCGTGTACTTCACCTATTTTGCGAGTTTTACCGGAAAAGAACAAAATTCTTTCACTGGTTGTAGTTTTGCCTGCGTCAATGTGCGCCATAATACCAATGTTGCGCACGTTTTGCAAAGGATAAATTCTTGCCATTGTACTACTCCCGAATTACCATCTGAAATGTGCAAACGCTTTGTTTGCTTCTGCACTACGGTGCATTTCTTCCTTTCTCTTAAATGCGTTACCTGTTGAATTGTAAGCATCCATAAGTTCGCCTGCAAGACGTTGGAACATTTCTCTTTCGCTACGTTTACGAGCAAAGAAAACCAACCAACGAATTGCCAACGTCTGACGTCTTTCCGGTCTTACCTCCATAGGAACTTGGTAGTTTGAACCGCCTACACGTCTTGCTTTGCATTCCAACATAGGCATAAGATTGTTTATTGCTTGATTGAATACTTCCATAGGGTCTTGACCGGTTTTTTCCTTAATAAGGTCAAATGCGCCGTAAACAATTTCCTGCGCTGTACCCTTTTTGCCATCCAACATAACTTGGTTGATAACTTTTGTTACAACTTTTGAGTTATAGACCGGATCAGGTAGTACGTCCCTCTTTGGAACGCCACTTCTTCTTGGCATAGTGTTTTTCCTCCTTTTTGAGATTTTGATTTGTTTTTTGTTTTTACTAAATACAGCCAACTCAACGATGTGTTACCATCGGAGAAACTTCTGCGCTGTGCGCATACTGCTTACTCAGTGAAAAAGTCAAAAACAAAATAATTCCGACTATTCACTTTGAACTGTATATCCTGAAGAAATCAAACTTTATTTCTTAGGACGTTTTGCACCGTATTTGCTACGGGCTTGTCTACGATTTGCTACACCGGCAGTATCAAGTGTACCACGAATAATGTGGTAACGAACACCGGGCAAATCTCTTACTCTTCCGCCACGAATAAGAACAACGCTGTGTTCCTGAAGGTTGTGACCTTCACCGGGAATGTAACAAGTACCTTCCGAACCGTTTGTACGGCGAATACGGGCAATCTTACGAAGCGCAGAGTTAGGCTTTTTAGGTGAAGTTGTGGTAACGTTTAAGCATACGCCACGTTTTTGAGGACAGCTCTCCAAAAGAGGAGCTTTGCTCTTTTCTTCGGCACTTCTTCTACCTTGTCTGATAAGCTGATTGATTGTTGCCATAGTTTGTTAGTTTACCTCCTTTCAATAGTGAATTGTCGGTACTTTCTCCTAAGGGAAAATACAAGTTATATATTACGGCAAAAAACCGAATATATCTAATTGTTGCCAACTTTAAGCACGCCAATAGCACCGCTTGCACAATCTATACCAAAATGTTTGGCAATTTGTGCCATTGTGCCTTCAAACACCACGGTAACTTTGTGCAACTTTGCCTCAGTTACAAGCAAATGCACATACGACTGTTCCGCATCACGGGCAATTTGTATTTTGGCCACATTGTTGCGTTTCAGTTCACGTAGTATTTGTCGTTGTCCTATAACGACGTTGCTGTTTGGTAAAATATCCATAGTTGACCAACGTATATTTTACCAAAATACAACAAGGCCGTCAAGTGTTTTAGTACACTTAACGACCTTGCGTTTGATTTTTTGTTTGTTTAGCCTAAAATAACGGTGTTATACAAACACTATTCTACCGCTTCTTCCACAACTTCTTCCGTTTCTTCAGCTGAAACTACCGGTACAAGTTGCATATCACGGTATTGTTGAATGCCCGTTCCTACAGGTATCATCTTACCGATAATAACGTTTTCTTTCAGACCCATCAGGTTATCACGCTTATTTTTAATTGCCGCATCGGTAAGCACACGTGATGTTTCCTGGAATGATGCCGCCGACAAGAAGCTGTCGGTAGCAAGAGATGCCTTTGTAATACCGAGAAGTATTCTCTTTGCCTGAGCAGGTGCCCCGTCGTTTTCCACAGCTTTGTTGTTTGCCTGGTCAAATTGATAAATATCAACAACTTCACCCGGGAGCATATCCGTAGTGCCGGCATCTTCAATACGAACTTTGCGAAGCATCTGACGAACAATAACTTCCACGTGTTTGTCGTTAATTTCAACACCGTTTGCACGGTAAGTAGCCTGAACTTCCTTTACAAGGTATTCTTCAACAGCGTGAAGTCCCTTGTACTGCAACAAATCTTGTGGGTAAATCGGGCCTTCGGTAAGTGGGCTACCGCTTGCAATCTCATCACCTGTATGCACCTTTATTCTTGATGCATACGGTATTGAGTATTCATGCGTTTTGCCGTCTTTTTCCGTAATAATTACCGTCTTCTTTTCGGAGTTTTGCGGAACGGTTACCGTACCGCTTTGCTGAGCTACCGTTGCACCGCCTTTTGGCTTGCGAGCTTCAAACAATTCTTCTACACGTGGCAAACCTTGAGTAATATCGTCGCTGGTTGCAACACCACCGGTGTGGAATGTACGCATTGTAAGCTGGGTGCCCGGTTCACCGATGGATTGTGCGGCAATTACGCCTACTGCTTCACCAAGGGTTACCGGTTTGCCCGTTGCCATATTTGCGCCGTAGCACTTGCAACATACACCGTGCTGACTGCGACACGTAAGGGCTGTACGCATGTAAAGTTTGGTAATGCCCGCTTTTTCAATTGCATCGGCGTAGTCATCGGTAATCATTGTGTCGCCGTGGCAAATTATTTCGCCCGTTTGTGGGTTTACAACGTCATCAATAACATATTTTCCGACAATTCTGTCACGGAACTTTTCAATTATTTCGTCTTTACCGGTACCCTTAAATGCTTCTATCCACATACCTTGCGGTTTGGAACCGGCATAGCAATCTTCTTCACGTACTATTACGTTTTGCGCAACGTCTACCAAACGACGTGTAAGGTAACCGGAGTCGGCTGTTTTAAGAGCAGTATCGGCAAGACCTTTACGTCCACCGTGTGAAGAAATAAAGTATTCCAAAACGGAAAGACCTTCACGGAAGCAAGCCTTAACCGGAAGTTCAATAGTACGGCCGGACGGGTCACTCATAAGACCACGCATACCGCACAACTGACGAATCTGGTTCATGCTACCACGTGCGCCGGAATCGGCCATCATCCAGATTGGGTTATCCTTTTCCATAACGCCCTGCACCTTGTCTTCAACTTGACTGGCAGCATCCTTCCAAACGTCAATAACGGATTTGTAACGTTCTTCTTCCGTAAGATATCCTTCGTTAAAGTTACCTTCTATGGCAATAACTTGCTTTTCAGCCTGCTTAAGAATTGGTGCTTTGTCTTCCGGAATGTTCATATCAAACACGCTGGTTGTAAGACCGCTTATTGTTGAATACTTGTAGCCCAAAGCCTTTACGTTATCAAGCATTTGCGCCGTTGGAGTGGTTCCACGAAGCTTAAAGCATTTGTCTACAATTTTGGAAAGTTGCTTTTTGCCTACAAGGTACGATTTTGGATCGGCGAGCATTTTTTCAGTAAGTTCTACCGAAATGCCCAGCGTTCTTTGTTCAGCCTGTCTTTCGGCAAGCAATCTTGCTTTTTCGTTTTCATCCGCCAAATTGTCAATGTAAGGGAATGAAACGTGCAAATCAGCAGGATTTTCGTAGTAAATTGCCTTGCAGAAAATCATACGGCCAACGGTACTTATTATACGTTTACTGTTGCCGTTTTCGTCTTTTACTCTTACAATAATCGCCGATTGCAACGTAATATCATGGTTAAAGTAAGCCGTGTAAGCTTCGTCAAAATCGGAGTAGCACTTTACTTGGCGAAGTTTTTCCACTTCTTCCGCAGTAAGCGTGCGCTTGTTTTCCGATGCTTCATTAAGCAACTTGCACAGTTCAATTGCTTCGGCAATGTTTCCACGAACGGTAGTAAGGTAGTAACAACCGAGAACCATATCCTGCGTAGGGCAAATTACCGGTTTGCCGTCGGCAAGCTTCAAAATATTGTTTGCCGCAAGCATAAGGTAACGTGCTTCGGCCTGTGCTTCAACGGAAAGTGGAACGTGTACAGCCATCTGGTCGCCGTCAAAGTCGGCGTTAAATGCCGTACAAGCAAGTGGGTGCAATTTTATTGCTCTGCCTTCTACAAGTACAGGTTCAAATGCCTGTATGGAAAGTCTGTGAAGTGTAGGTGCACGGTTAAGCATAACAGGATGGTCTTTTATTACCTCTTCCAAAATATCCCAAACTTTGTCATCGGCACGTTCAACACGCTTTTTAGCACTCTTTACGTTGTGGCACTGGTTGGTTTCCACAAGTTTTTTCATTACAAACGGCTTAAAGAGTTCCAATGCCATTTCCTTAGGGATACCGCATTGGTGCAGTTTAAGTTCCGGTCCAACTACAATAACAGAACGTCCCGAGTAGTCAACACGTTTACCGAGAAGGTTCTGACGGAAACGTCCCTGCTTACCACGAAGCAAACCAGAAAGTGACTTGAGCTCACGGTTGCCTGCGCCCGTTTGCGGACGTTTGCTACGGCTGTTATCAAGCAAAGCATCAACGGCTTCCTGCAACATACGTTTTTCGTTGTTGATAAGAATTTCCGGTGCGTTTATTTCCAACAGTTTTTTAAGACGGTTGTTACGGTTAATAACTCTGCGGTACAAGTCGTTCAAATCGGAAGTTGCAAAACGCCCGCCGTCTAACTGCACCATAGGTCTGATATCCGGAGGAATTACGGGAACAACATCGAGTATCATCCACTCGGGACGGTTGCCGGAAATTCGAAACGCCTCGACAACTTCGAGTCGTTTTGCCAAACGGACTCTCTTTTGTCCTGTTGCACCTTCTAATTCCTCTTTAAGTCCTGTTGAGAGTTCTTCAAGGTCAATTTCTTCAAGCAGTTCTTTGATTGCTTCCGCACCCATACCTGCTTTGAAGTCGTCCTCGTATTTTTCTCTCATATCTCTGTATTCC
>JAZLJV010000048.1:0-4761 GCA_045618025.1 Clostridia bacterium | reverse complement strand
GGCGGAACATACAGCCGTTGCCTGCCAAACTGCGTGGCGTTTGGTCCGCTTTTCCCGGGTGAAGAACAGACAATTCATATGCCGAACGAGTGCATAGGGTTGGAAAATCTTCGCAAAATGGCAAATATTTATCTTGAAGCCATCGTCAGATTGTCAAAATAAAGGTGCAATATCCGTTGGTGCGAGGCAAAATCTTGAAACACAAATGCGGTTTGTACCCGTAAAAAGCAATAAATTGCAAGAAAAAATCCGCCGTCAATAGACTGCGGATTTATTTTATTGCTAAAGCCACAACATTAAACGGTGGCAAGACAACAACATACTGTCAAGCAAAAAATCCACCGGTTTGGCCGGTGGATATTTGTTTTTGATAATTTGTATAAGCTCAAATTGCCGTTGATTATACAAGCAATTTGCGTTGCGCTTGTGACTTTTCGCTTTAGTCTTCAAGCGGAATAGGACGCTCGTCGGCAACAAAAATTACACCTACGGTTCCCGGACCGCAGTGCGCACCTATTACCGGTCCAACCGTCTGACGCACTATTTTTGCTTCCGGTCTGCCGGCACGTATCATTTCGGCAAGCTCATCGCCAAGTTTGCTGTTATCAGCATCCATAACGTAAACGTTGTATTCCGTTCCGGTAAGTGTTGCTATTACCTTGTCGGCAATGGCACGAACGGCTTTTTTGGTTCCGGATATTTTTTCAATGGCGGTCAGTTTGCCTTGTCCGTCGGTTGAAAGAATCGGTTTTAATCCAAGCACCGTTCCGGCAAAAGCGGCAATAGCTGAAAGTCTTCCGCCACGCTTCAGGTAAACAAGGTCGTCTACAACAAAATACATTGCCAAACGTTTGGAAAATTCATTCAAAAACGCCAGTATTTCTTCATCGCTTGCGCCGGCATTCTTCATTTTTGCAGCTTCAACCATTTGCATGCCCGAGCCCAGACAAATTGATTTTGTATCAAACACGGTCAACTTGCGTTCAGGGTATTTGCCGAGCAATTCCTTGCAGGCGGTATCAAGATGCCCGAATGTACCACTCATATTGTGACCGAAACTTACATACAGCACATCTTCTCCCTTGGCAAAAATAGGCTCCAGAATTTCCTTGTATTCTTCAGGGTTAAGCGCCTGTGTTGTGGCAACTGCGCCGCCACGCATAGCATCGTAAAAAGCTTTCAAGTCGGTGTTTTTGCCTAAATCGTAGTAGTAAGTCCTATCGTTGTATGTGTAAGGCATGGATATGCACTGCACACCAA
The DNA here is from genome assembly GCA_045618025.1 of Clostridia bacterium. Classification (GTDB taxonomy): domain Bacteria; phylum Bacillota; class Clostridia; order Christensenellales; family CAG-314; genus Fimimonas. The sequence goes on along the minus strand of JAZLJV010000048.1, from coordinate 3,501 downwards.
GTTCTTCTTGTTGCGTGTACCATAAATCGCCGTCGGCATCAATCAATAAAACGCTCATAGGAAAAAATTTCTCCTTTTAACATATTACGGTATAATTCTATCACTTTTTACATTGCTTTGCAATACTTTTCTTTGTAGTTGTTGGTGTTTTTTGTAATAATAAGGTTATTTTTGTATGTGTATCGCATTAAATATTGCTTTTTTTTGCATTATATAATATAATATATTTGCAGTAAAAATTACCGTAAGCGCTGTTATCCACAAAGTTAAAACTGTTTTTGTGGAAAACCCGTCGCAGTTATCAACACAATGTATGTCTGAAATACTACACTACATTGTGTCTGCCGGTAGCTTTACACACAAACGGTGGCAAAAACTGCCGTTTATCCACATTTCCACACACCTTATTAGTACTACTGTTTGTAGAAAGTATATTAAATTGTTCTTTGCGGGCAAAGGAGAAAATTATGAAAATTATTGTAAACGGACTTGACTTGAACGAAGCTGTAGCAAAGGTAACCAGAGCGTTACCGAGCAGAGACGTTACACCTATTTTGGAATGCATAAAAATTACGGCGGAAGACGATTTCCTTACACTGTACGCAACAGATAAAGACCTTGCGATAGAAGTGACCGTAGAGGCAAACGTACTTACCGGCGGTGAAACGCTTGTTCCGGGAAAACTTTTTGCCGAATACATCAAAAACATTGCCAACGAATCGGACATTTCTTTGGAAATGCAGGAAAACAGCCGTCTTTTGATAAGTTCATTGGGTAGCGAATGCACCATCAGTACTTTGGATGCCGAAGACTATCCCGAAAAGGAAAAGCTGAAAAACGCCAAGAGCTTTGTTGTTCAGGAACAGAACCTTAAGGATATAATAAATAAAGTTATTTTTGCTGTAGCAACGGACGACTCACGTCCTATTCTCAAGGGGGTATACTTCACTGCCAAACAATACGTGCTTTCCGCTGTGGCAACAGACGGCTACCGCTTTGCAATGTGCAAAAAGGCCTTGGAAGACAAAGTTGACGAAATTACCGCCACGGTGCCTTCGCGCAGTTTAAGTGAACTCGGCAAACTGCTTGATGACAGCGAAAATATTGTAAGCGTTTGCATTGCAGACAACTATTTTTATGTGGATCTTGGCGGTATAAAATTGCTTACACGTCTTTTGACCAACGGCCAATACATCAAGTTTGATAACCTTATTCCGCAGGATTTTGTTGCAACATTGCTTGTAAACAAAGAAAGTTTTGAAAAATCACTCAATACAGCCTCTATTATGTCCCGTAACGAACGCAACAATCTTGTTACTTTGGATGTTGAGGAATATCTTATGAATATCAGCTCTACAAGCAGTTACGGCACCGCTAACGAAAAGGTTACCGTTTCTCTTTCGGGGCAGGATTTCCGCTGTTCGTACAACGCAAAATACATTAACGATTGTTTGCGTGTTATTGATTCGGAATGCATAAAAATGCAGTTTGCGCAACACTATAGCTGTGTTATTACCATAAACAACAGCGACGAAGTTTTGTACTTTATTTTGCCGGTACGTCAGGTTGGTTAAAATCAACAAAAACAAAAGGTGAGGGCTTAGCCCCTCACTTTTATTTTGCATCAAAACATTGCGCAAACTCAATAAATAGCAAAAAAGATATTGAAATGCTACTTTTGTTGTGGTATAATGCCACGGGAAAACAAAACGGAGAACAAAAAATGAACCAATTTATGCAACTTGCAATTGAAGAAGCTTTAATCGGAATACGTAGCGGACACGGCGGACCTTTTGGCAGTGTTATAGTAAAAGACGGCAAAGTGGTGGGCAAAGGGCACAACAAAGTGCTTGCCGAACACGACCCGACCTGCCACGGCGAAATTTCCGCAATTCGCGATGCGTGCCAAAATATCGGCACATTTGATCTTTCCGGTTGTGAAATTTACACAACGGGCGAGCCTTGCCAGATGTGTTTGTGCGCCTGTTTGTGGGCAAATATAGGTAAGGTTTACTACGGCTGTACCATAAAAGATAACGCAAAAATAGGTTTTCGTGACGAAAAATTTGACGACATTTTCGGCGGACGTGAAAAACTTGCCGACTACCTTGTTTGCATAGACCGCAACGAGTGTTTACAGCTTTTTGAAGCTTACTCAGAAATGGAGAAACAAACCTACTGAGTTTTTTCAGAGATAAATACAACAAAATATTTTTTTGTTATAATGCGCAATAAACGGCAGACAAATGCCGTTTTTTTATCCAAAGTCACAGCTTGCAGAAAAAACGACACAAAGTACGGCAAAAAGTCAATTGCGGTAAGTGCTCAACCAAAGTATGTCGCAGTTGGTTGTATGGGTTTAATTTGTAGCTGTTAATTGGTGTGATGTAGAGAACAAAAAGTAATAAATATAAAAAGTGAGGGCAAAATGAAGTGTACTTTTGGGGTGCACTTCAAATAACTCTCACTTTTTTATGAATTGAACCATACGGTTTAGCATTGCAAAAACACTTTGCAAATTTTGATTTTTACCTAAACATTACCACACGTGTAGTGATTTGACCGGCAGGGCGGTTTTGCATTGCAAACAACACAAAAATGTTGTTTAGCGCTATACGTGTCGTCAAAACGGCGATATATCCTGCGTTTGATTGTACTAAAAGTGTACACGTAGCGCAATAAAACAAGCTTTTACTACACACGTTGTTGCATGTAAGCGGTGGTTAAAACAAGCACTTTATTGTTAAAATATTGTGATTGTTTTCGTACTTGTATGTTACGTCGTCCATCGTCTTTTTTACCATAAAAATTCCAAGTCCGCCAACTTCACGTTCTTCTGCAGAAAGTGTCAGATCAGGGTCTTTTCTTGTAAGCGGGTTGTACGGCGGACAGTTATCAATAAACGATACACTAACGCCGTTGGCGTTTTCTTCAGCCTGCACCGTAACGGTAACTTCTCCGCCTTTACCGTTATAGCCGTGCGTTACAATATTGCTGAAGATTTCGTCAATGGCAACATCAATTTGCATTTGTTTTTTTAGCGGACAATCAAGTTTTGCGAGTTCGTTTTCCACAAATTCCGTAACAGCGGTAACATCTTCCGTTTTGGCGTTTACCAACTTTATCGTCGGGATTTCCGTCCTGCCGTTGTACTTAAAAGCCAACATTGTAATATCGTCAAACTGAGGTGCTTCGCCAACAAAAGCTCCTACACTTGTTTTTACTGCATTGCAAAGTCCGTTCATATCTGTTTGTGAAGTATCAACACAAGAGAGTACTTCCAGCAATTTTTCTTCGCCGAAAAGTTTGTTTTCCGTGTTGGTGGCTTCCGTTACACCGTCAGTATACAAAAACAACACATCACCTTTTTGTAATTGCATTGTGTAACTGCGGTAGTGCACACCCTCCATACCGGCAAGAACAAACCCCGCACGAGTGCGCAAATATTCGCAACTGCCATCGCTGTGTTTTACAATTGGCGGATTGTGCCCTGCGTTGGCG
>JAZLJV010000047.1:0-2878 GCA_045618025.1 Clostridia bacterium | reverse complement strand
AAGACGGCACGTCCAGCAGTAACGTTGTTGACGTTATCAAAGGCAAAATGGGTTTGTCGTTTATTATTGCGTTTATATCCACAATTTTGGAATACATTATTGCTATTCCGCTTGGCATTGTATCTGCCACCAAACAGTATTCCGTTGCGGACTATTCCGTTACGGTGCTGGCAATGATGGGTATTTCTTTGCCGACGTTCTTCCTTGCCGCTCTTTTGATGAGTGTATTCAGCGTGCATTTGGGGTGGTTTCCACTTCAAGGTGTTACCGATGCTACGCAAATGCTTGAGGGCTGGCCACTGTTTTGGGATAAGGTATGGCACTTGTGCTTGCCAATGATAACTCTTACAATTTTGTCCATTGGCGGACTTATGCGTTATACCCGTACCAACATGTTGGAAGTGCTTAACTCTGACTATATTCGTACTGCTCGTGCAAAAGGTCTTAGCGAACATACGGTTATTTATAAACATGCATTCCGTAACACACTTATTCCACTTGTAACAATGTTTGCAGGCGTTATCCCGGGACTTTTCGGTGGTGCAATGATTACCGAAACAACCTTTGCGTTGCCGGGTATTGGTCAAGCATCTTACAAAGCTGTTTCGCAGGGCGACATTCCGCTTATTATGGCGTACGAGTTGTTCCTTTCCGTTCTTTCGGTATTGGGCGTACTTCTTAGCGACATAATGTACGTTTTGGTTGACCCACGTGTAAAACTACGCTAAAAGGAGGTTAAAAGTTATGTCTGAAGAAACAAAAAACGTAATTGAAGAAACTGAAATTAGCGAAGTTACCGTTGACAGTGCAGTAACAACCGATAACGAAGAACAAGTGGACCGTACTATTGTAAAAACTCTTAGTCCCAGCAAATTGATTGCCCGTAGATTTTTCCGTAGCAAACTTTCCATTGTTGGTTTGGTAATGATTGCATTTTTGTTCTTGTTCTCGTTTGTGGGTCCATTGTTCAGCCCGTACGGTGAAGTGGAAAGAACATTTGCCTCTCGTGAAGTAAACACGGTGTTCACCTATGTTTCCGTTGACCCTGAAACAAATGAAGTTACCAAATCTTATGAAATTCGCTCGGCTACGGCTACAGGCCTTACCTACCCGACGGGCAAAAACTGGCTTGGTACCGATAAGTACAGCTTTGACGTTTTAACAAGACTTATGTACGGTGGCAGAATATCCCTTACAATAAGTTTTATTGCCATAATTCTGGAACTTGCGCTCGGAGTGCTTTTAGGCGGTTTGGCAGGTTACTTTGGTGGATGGGTTGACCAGCTTATTATGCGTGTTGTTGATATTTTGAGCTGTATTCCGGGGTTGCCACTTATGCTTATTTGCGGTGCCGTGCTGGATTCGTTTGAAGTGCCAAGCGGTGATAAACTTTACTGGTTAATTGCCATTTTGACATTCTTTAGCTGGGGCGGTACGGCAAGACTTGTCCGTGGACAGATTTTGTCCCTTCGTGAACAGGAGTTTATGCTTGCTGCCGAGTCTACGGGACTCTCTGCAAGTCGTAAAATATTCAAACACCTTATTCCAAACGTTATGCCACAACTTATTGTTTCCGCAACGCTTGGTTTGGGCAGTATGATTTTGTACGAATCAACACTTTCTTACTTGGGTATGGGCGTACCGTTCCCTTACGCAGCTTGGGGCAGTATGATTAACGATGCTTCTCCAACTTCCGGTACCGGTCGCACAATTTTGCAGTTCTATCCAAACTTGTGGATTCCTGCAGGTATTTTGATTGTGCTTGCCGTGCTTGGTTTCAACTTTGTAGGTGATGGCCTTCGTGATGCCTTTGACCCTAAAATGAAGAGGTAATTATGGGAAAAATTAAAGACTTTTTCAAAAAATTGATAGCTGAAAAAGACGGCGATACCGCTAACGATTACCTTTCACTTAAGGAAGTACGCCGTATTTCAGCGGAAAATATTAAAATAACAAAAGAATACGAAAAGAAAAAACGCCGTAAAAACGTGCCTGAAAGTGAATACATCACCGAAATGCACGACGACCGGAACGTTTTGGAAATTGAAAACCTTCACACCTATTTCTTTACAGATGCCGGTCAGGTAAAAGCTGTTAACGGTGTTTCGTTTGAAATACCAAAAGGCTCGGTAGTGGGCGTAGTTGGCGAAAGCGGTTGCGGAAAAAGCGTTACAAGCTTATCCGTTATGCAACTTGTGCAAGCACCGCAAGGACAAATTGTTGATGGTGCTATCCGTTACAGGCTTGGCAACGGTAAGTGCTACGATATTAGCAAAATGCCTACCGAGGCAATGCATAGCGTTCGTGGAAACGAAATTGCAATGATTTTCCAGGAACCTATGACAAGCTTGAACCCTGTTTTTACCATTGGTGAACAACTTGATGAAGTTTCACTTTTGCACTGTGGTTTCAACAAAGAACAAGCCAAGGCAAAAAGTTTGGAAATGCTGTCTTTGGTTGGTATTCCCAATCCTGAACGTATTTACACAAACTATCCGCACCAACTTTCCGGTGGTATGCGTCAACGTGTTATGATTGCAATGTCGCTTGTCTGCAATCCAAGACTTATTATTGCCGACGAGCCGACAACAGCGCTTGACGTTACCATTCAGGCACAAATTTTGGATTTGCTCCGTTCAATAAAGGATAAAATTGACGGTAGCATTATGCTTATTACTCACGACCTTGGCGTAATTGCCGAAATGGCAGACTACGTTGTGGTTATGTATGCAGGCCGTATTATAGAAAAAGGCACGGCGGAAGATATTTTTGACCACCCGATGCACCCGTACACAATAGGCTTGCAAAAATCAAAACCTGTAGTAAACAAAAAAGTTGACAGACTTTACAATATTCCGGGCAATGTTCCTAACCCAAT